>JABSRT010000020.1:82725-108589 GCA_013214945.1 Gammaproteobacteria bacterium | reverse complement strand
TTGTGAAATAGTTTGAGTCATATACGCTCCCTTTACATAAGCCGCATTAGATCACAAAATTAACGGAATTGGTATAAGGAAACTGAAGTTATTAACTTGCCATCAAATGCCTGGCACAATGAATGCTATTGCTATGTACAGCATGACGATTTGAACTGTAGACTTATGAGTCACCAAACTGTGATTTATGTACCTGGACAAGCGATCCTCTCACGACTAATTTAAACGCTTCCTGTAATCCCCGCGAACGAAGGCTATTTGATATAGAACCTTATTCTCTAACCTTGAAGTATCACAAGCATTAATGTAATGTTTTATTTTGTTGTCTGTTAATATTTTGACCTTCAAATATTCCTAGAACTGTTGAGGGAAATTGTGGATATTCCTAACATAATTGAAATTAGCAACATATTGTTAGCACTGATATTCGTTTAAAATCAATCGACTAAATATTTTAGGAATCCTGTTTTTGATTGAGTTTTACAAAAGTGTAAAACTCAACGGTTTTCAGGAATATTACAAATTGAGCCTACGCGAAATCTGAATAATTGATGTGGCCAAGTCTAGTAAGTTACTAATCGTTGACAGCCTATTTGAAAGTGTCAATTACAGTGCGCGCTTTGATGATAGAACTACTCAGTACAGGTCAAGCAACGGATTATTGGCCTTTTACTTCAAATACCGATAATGTTACTTATCGGCATTAAATGATTTTAAATTGATAGTTTAAACATAACCGATTATTTGCAATTATCATTGGTTTTGATACCGTTAATCTAATTTTCACTTAGATTAACCCGATAAAGGTTTATCAAACTCTGGTTGAAATATTGAGTTCCTTTACGTAAAGCTCGGAATTTAATTTGACGTCAATAACACCCTAAAGTATTGTTCGGCCATACTTATAAATGCATTCTAAACATAGTAACCCTTCTCTCCAACGTCATATCTGATGGCTAAAATGAGTGAAAACTGCCCCGCTGCTAGTATTTATGCGTGACATATACCCATGATATACGTCGCTTACTCTATTTTATGCCAAAAAATCATTTATCATTTTCAGCCCTGCTATCGATTATATATATAGTAAGCTTCCCTTCTTATGTGACTAGTTTTCTATTAAAGGAAATAACAAGCATATCAGTTTGTTTATGACTATTTATTAAATATCAACTTGTTACATTAAACCGCCCTATCCTTAATAAGTAAGATAATAAATTTTATGCCAAGTGAATTAACCCCAGTCTGCTAACTACTCGCTAGGATCAAAGGCTAATAACTTACTCCGTTGCGCATATATAAGCCCTATTAATCCAAACAAGAATAACAGGTTTATTGGTGGTTCGGGGATCTGTGCTGCTTCAACCGAAAATTCAACGTCTAGTGTCGCGAAAAAGTTAGACTCCGCTTTGCCTTCAGATGAACCGATCGCAACAGAGGCCTCAAAGGAATTTAAACCTTCAATTTCTATTAATCTTGTTTGATAGAGTTCGAGCAAGGTTGTGCTTTCGGGGGGAGTCTTTTTTGTCACATCAGTTACTAGTGTTGATAATGAGCTGATGGAAGAAAATGTCGATAAATGTGCGATTATATTATAATCGCCGTCATGAATTAGCGCTTTGCTCTTAATTTTTTGATTAACCGGCAGGCTTATTGCGGTCATTGGGTTCTTTAATGGATCTTTAAAAAAATCTAACTGATCTATGCTTTTATTGCTATGAAATAAAGAGGTAGGATCTATACTGCGATTTTTTCGGTGAAAGCCAATACTTGCAAAAACTCTTGCAAAAGGTGCATAAAAAGGATTTCCCAAAATTAACTCACCATCCAAAAAACCAGGTTGAGCTGTCCCCCCTAAAATAACGCCGTTAGTATTAAGAGAACAGCCTTTCGCCGGACAGCCGCTAATTCTAAACTCCCGGTTTATCGAGGTTTTACCACTAGCACTTTTATCTACAGTACCAGGGCCGCCACTGACTTGAGCTTGTGACTTAGCCACTAACGCTGGATTATTTATATTTGTAATTTGTTTGTCATTGGTAGACGCTCGACCAAAAGCATTTTTAGCTTCCCCGCCTTTTTCGGTTTCAAAAAACATCACCTGCCATGGCTCAAGGTAAGTTAGTATTGGTTCGGCCTGAACTGACGATATGAGTATAAACGAGGGTAATAACCATTTTAAATGTCGATAAATTCGCATATTTAAATTTCCTTTCTGGTTCAAATATATTTCTAATCATTAGTAGTTTAAAAATCAAGCAATAATTACACCTAATTACCTTTTTATAAATGATTCAGTGGATTAACATCAAAGGGGGTATTTGATTACAATCTTGTTGTAAACAATCCTGACAACTTTTGTAAACTGGGACAGTAACAAAGACGGTTCCCCATGAAAATCTAATTATATTAAATGAGTTTTACAACAAAACCTGTTTTAGGGCGTATTTCACCATCAATAAATTGATGGTGAAATATCAGTTAAAAATTTTCTAGAAACATTAGAAAAAGTACGCAGGGCTGAACAAATAATAGTGGCTTTCAAAACACACGCCAACTCGATTTTTCGCAAAACGAAATACAAAGTTACTATCATCATTGGTCATGATAATAATCGGATAGACTCTATTATTCCTAAACATTTGGTGTTACAGCAAGATGTTATCTGCGGTTATCTAGTAAATGCTATTCGCGCCACATAACGCCATGGTGAGCTCAAATTCAACTTTCAATATCTTCAGTGCATAGCCCTCGCCCATTAGTCCAGCGGTAGCTGAAGTGATCAACTAAAATAGCCACCATGTAGCAATTTCTATAATGTGTGATTGTAGTAGTGAAGACATTAAAGTAAAGACCAAAACCGATTATTCCAACCGACAAATCCCCATAGCCAGCAACATTTTTTTCCTGAGGATATCGGTTCAAAATGAATATAGAGCTATACTTTATTCGAGGACTCTTCTAATGTGCTTTGCACTTTCGGATCCGATTGTAGACATTTTTACTCTTGTTGTGACAGAGAACAATAACAAGGATACAAACAAATGAATAAATTAGTTATAGCTCTTGGGCTAACGTCACTGTTAAGTGTTAATGCTATCGCCGCATATTTGACCCCATCAGCACAAGGCGCTAACGTTTACATTATCTCACCTGCTGATGGAGAAACAGTATCGGAAACCTTTACTGTTAAATTTGGTCTGAACGGCATGGGTGTTGCCCCGGCGGGAACCGTGAGAATAAATACTGGCCATCACCACTTACTCATAGACGGTCTCGAACTTCCTCCGTTAGACCAGCCCATGAACAAAGAAATAAAACATTTTGGTGGAGGGCAAACTGAAACCACACTAACTCTTGCTCCAGGTGCACACACACTACAACTCATTTTAGGCGACAAAGCCCACATTCCCCACAATTTACCTGTAATTTCAGAAAAAATTACAATTATTGTAAAATAAATACAGTAATTTCGGATAGGTTCACCAACCAATATTTACCGAGCTTAGTGCTATAACCAACTCGTTAAAGAGCATGCATCAGAAGAATTGTTGTGGCAATGAGAGGAATACACGATTATAACTCTTTAAAAACCTTATTCAGCTACCGAGATATTTGTGATCAACAAGTTAAATTTGGTGTTAGAACTAACTTGTTGACCAACTCTCATATCATAAAGTTTCTAGGTGTAATGTAGTGGTACAGTGAATTTGGCCACCTAACTAGAGGTGATATACTCATCTCGTATTAATTTAGGTGACACTATGAGCCAAATAAGAAAACCACATTTCAAGCCAGAATTTCGGTTAGAAGTAGCACAATTAGTTGTTGATAAGGGCTATTCAGTTCGTGAAGCAGCCACAGCAATGAATGTAGGTAAATCAACCGTCGATAAATGGGCAAGACAGCTAAAATTAGAGCGTGATGGAGTGTCGCCAACAGCCACACCTTTGACGGAAGACAAGCTCAAGATCCGTGAACTCGAAAAGCGGATACGCCGCATCGAGGAAGAGAAAGAAATATTAAAAAAGGCTACCGCTCTCTTACTGTCGGACTCGATGAGAAAATCTTATTAGTCAGTCGTTTGAAAGAGAGCCATAACGTTAAATTGCTTTGTGAAGTTTTTGATATTCATCGAAGCAGCTATAAATATCAAAGTTTGAAGCCACAGAGACTATCCTTTCCGACGATTAAGTTAGAGAGTGAAGTACGCGCTGCGTTTAACATTAGCGGTGGCTCAGCAGGCTCTCGCTCGATAGCAGGGATGCTCACAAATGATGGCATTCCTCTTAGCCGATACTGCGCTCGTAAAATAATGAAAAAGCTAGATTTAGTCAGTCGTCAGCCTTCGAAGCCGAAGTACAAAAAGGCGAACAATGAGCATTTGGCCGTGCAGAACTTGCTTAAACGTCAGTTCAATGTGAGTAGACCGAATGAAATTTGGTGTGGCGATG
This sequence comes from Gammaproteobacteria bacterium, assembly GCA_013214945.1. NCBI lineage: Bacteria > Pseudomonadati > Pseudomonadota > Gammaproteobacteria > Gammaproteobacteria bacterium. The sequence continues at coordinate 104,135 of JABSRT010000020.1, read as the reverse complement.
TCACCTATATCTGGATCGGAAGCCGTTGGGCATACCTGGCTGTGGTCATGGACTTATACGCACGCAAGCCAGTAGGTTGGGCATTCTCGTTATCGCCTGATAGTAAGTTAACAGCTAAAGCCTTAGAGATGGCCTATGAATCAAGAAAACGGCCAAAGGGAGTCATGTTTCACTCCGATCAAGGAATGCATTACACCAGTAAGAAGTTCCGTCAAACAATATGGCGCTTTCAAATGAAGCAGAGTATGAGCCGTCGGGGAAACTGCTGGGATAATTCTCCAATGGAGCGATTCTTTAGAAGTTTAAAAACTGAATGGGTACCCAAAGTAGGTTATAAAGATTTTACCCAAGCAGATCATTCAATAACGAATTATATCATGGGCTACTATAGCCAAGTTAGGCCACATCGCCATAACAAAGGAATTAGTCCAAACGAGGCTGAAAGCTTATTTAAGAAAGCCTCTTAAACTGTGGCCAAATTTAGTTGACCACTACATAACTTAGATGATTTGGATTAACGTTAACGATTATATTTCACACTTATAAGTTATCTATTGAATTGATAAATATAATTATGCAACGCAAGATGAAAATGTATAAAGCCTTTCGCGCGAATTTAAAAATATTAAAGATGCTTTGAGCCAGATTATGCCAGTCATTCCACGATCACCGGTGACTTTATGCCGTTATAAGCAATTAAAATCTTACTGACCTGAATACTGCGTTCGATAAAACTTTGCTTCGAAGCGCGCTCGTCACTTGTATGATCTCCATCACCATAGGGACCAAACCCATCAAGAGTTGCAACACCGGCCGCCGCGATAACATTAGCATCGCTGACACCGCCCCTAAGTTCAGTGAGGAGCGGCTCGCCGATGATCTGTTGCAGTTTTTCAATTAATTCGCTCTGATCAGGGTTTGGTTGCATTACGTCTCGTTGAATGCCGCCAGATAGACTGGCGCTAACACCGTCGACATAGGTGGTGTCAACGATCTGCTCTATGGCATTCACTAATCTATCTCTTTCGTTGCCCTGACTATAGCGTGCTTCGACAATGATCTGGGCTTTGGGCGAGACAGTATTGGCACCAATGCCACCAGATATTTTTCCTGCATTAACAGTACTGCCCAGCTCAATGGCAGTTAACTTGGTTAATTCAATAATCATATGCGCCGCCGCCAAATTAGCATTAGCGCCGCTAAGGTAGTGGTTGCCAGCATGGGCCGCTTTACCAGCGAGATCAATAGTATAAGTCGCAACACCTTTTCGGCCAATAACCACCTCGCCTTTGACCCCTGCTGCCTCAAAGACTAAACAACTATCATAATCTTTAGCGATTGTTTCTGTGAGCGTTTTACTGTCATCGCTGCCAGTTTCTTCATCGCTGACCAGCAACATGTCGATATTGGCTATTTGACCAAAGCGCTGTTTAACATGCCGCAATGCGGTGATCGCTACGTGATTACCGCCTTTCATGTCGCAGACACCGGGGCCATAGATCCAATCTTGATCTTCTGTAAAATTACAAAAAGTGTGTGGTGGAAACACGGTGTCAAGGTGACCTAATAACAGCAACTTCGGGCCATCGCTGACCAGCGAACTAAATAATAGGTGATCTCCAATTTCTTTACGAGAAAAACGTGCAGTTTTAAACCCCAATTGTTCAAAAATTTGTTGATAAATCCGGCCTACTTCGTTAACTCCGTGCCTATTTTTAGTATAAGAGTTGATTTTAATTAGCTGTGCTAACTCCGAAAAATTGAATGTTTCGTCCATGATTTTATCCGATTTAGTGAATACCAGTAAGCCAAAAGTTCACGCTAGATTATTGGCTGTCATTGCAAAAATAAACAGATTAATATCATTCCATAACAAAGGGGAAAAAAACAACAAAAAACGGTAAAAACAAGACAATATTATTTAATAAACAAAATATAACTTGACTGTTGGTTATCATTGGTTTGTGTGCTAGTTTATTTATTATAAACGGATTTTATCGAGTTGTATTACGCACCGGAATTGTCGGGAATAAACGCATTTTGTAACACTGAGGCTATAAGGATATAGACAAATGTCAGGACACACAATTGGTATGTGGATGTACAAAAATGGGGGCGGGCACGCCATTCAACAGCAAATAATGGACCAGCTCAGACAACGTGACATAACAGTAATTAACAATCTGGATCTTAACCATGCTATTGCACAAAATGGCCAGATAATGTGTCACGGTATTGAAATGGAATCGCTGGATCTTTATTTTCCCTATAACGCCGGACAACAAACTGATTATCAGGTATATCTCTACCAAAAGCTCGATATGTCAGTGCAATGCATTAATAGTTTTGCCAGTTTTTCACTGACCGAAGACAAATTCGCAACTTCTCACCTGCTAAATCGCCATGGTCTGACAACGCCCGATTACCAGCTATGCCACCGCGACGACATTGTCAGCGTTAAGTCTATTCTTCGTCATTGGGGCGGCCGAGCTGTGTACAAACCAACCGATGGCTGGGGTGGAATGGGCATTGTGAAAATAGAAAATGAAGCAGCAATCGATATGCTAATACCCTTCCTCAACCAAACCAATATGCGTTATTTTTATCTCGAACGACTGATTGACTATGACAACACAGATTTTAGAGTCGATATAGTCAACGGTCAGGTGGTCGGCTGTTATGGCCGCAGGGCACCATTAAATGACTGGAAAACCAATATTAGTAACGGTGGCTCGATTATCTTACGAGAGCCAAACGAGCAAGTAGTCAATTTGGCACTACGAGCGGCAGCTATCACTGGGCTAGATATTGCTGGAGTTGACTTGCTTTATGATCGAGAGCGCGAACAGTACGTGGTATTGGAAGTCAACGGTATTCCTGCTTTTGCGACCCCAGAACAGGAGCTAATTGGATTAGATTTTAATCAGAAAAAAATAGCTGGAATTGTCACACTAATTGAAAACAAAGTTAAAGGAATTAACGATGTCCATGTATTTGCCAAAGAAGTTGCCTAAAATTTCGTTTCTGTATTTAGATCATGTTCTACGTTTTTTTGAAAAATCAAATTTCAAAGACTGGCCGGATCCCATTGAGTCTGTAGTTTACCACTGGGGCAATGATAAACAGCAGTTTATTAACGAGGTCAGGCGAAAAAAAATTGACGTGTTAATCGGTAATATTCCGGCCACCGCCTATGAAACATTTAGACTGATCGCAAGGGAGCTGCCAGGAGTCAGATTTATTCCATCCCTTGATAGTCAATTTGCTAATAAGTCGAAGGAAAATGTCACTCGTTTATGTGAAAAATACCGATTACCAATACCACGAACCGAAATATTTTACCGGCCCAAGCAAGCACAAGATTTTCTTAAGTCGAGCTATTATCCAAAAATTATAAAAAAATCATACGGCCCTTCAAACTATGGTGGCTATTATGTCCACAAAGTTGACAGCTACCAACAAGCTTCAAAGTTGCTGGCGCGCAAGAAATATTACCCAGTTTATGTACAGGATTTTGTTCCTATGGCAGCTGATATTCGAGTGATGTTAATTGGTCACAAACCGGTATGTGCGTTTTGGCGTCGACCGGCCGATGGTGGCTGGCTAACTAATACGAGTCAGGGCGGTACGATGGACTATCAAAATGTTCCACAGGCTGTGCTTGATCTCTCAGTCGCAACCTCTAAGGCAGCCAAAGCTGAATATTGGGCCTGTGATATTGCCGTGGGTAAAGATGGGAAATATCGAGTTTTAGAATGTGCTTCAGCCTTTGCTGCATTCCCCTATATTCGGGACTGGATCGGCCAGTATCTAGTATCAGAACTCTCAAACGGACACTTCGCCAAGCCTCATATTCCGCTCTACAACTGGGAAGAGTTGGGTAAAATCGACTCAAAGCTGCTACGGACTATGCGCTACATTACGTTTGGTCGCTCGCCGGCAGTTAAGTTTGAAGATTGCCATGAATCCTTTACTGAACTCGATAGCTTAAATTATCCAATTATTGATGACCGCGCTCCGGTTGATGAGGAATGGCCCAGTGAAAGGTGGAATTTACAGGATAATTTTAGGGCCGACGTTAAAGCGCCAGCCACGTTTAAGCTTCCCGAATTAGATGTCTCTGCCAAGGAAGGAATAAACACACCACAACCTGATTTATCACAACTTACCGAAAGTCACCTATATCGATTTTTTTCCGAGGTAAAGGGGGTTGGCCCGGCATTATCGCAAAACATTATTAATAGCTTAGGTACTGCTGGTGTGATCGACGCTTTAGTTAATGAACCACAGAAGTTAACTCAGGTAAAACACATTAAAAACAAGAAATTGTCGAACATTACTGCTCACTGGGAATATTTTATTAGAACTCTTCAGCTAAATAGAAATGGTAGCTTAAACAATGAAAAATCAGTATAGCTCGTATCAGGAAACCATTGATTTTCTTACCCGAGCGGTGGTGCAGCATCCTCATTTAATTAGTCTCAAAACTATTGGAGAAACCTGGGAAAAACGTCCGATAATGCTGGTGACTATTTCGCTCGATGTCACTTACGCCGATTTAAAACCAGCGCTGTTATATACGGGTTCGATCCATGCCAGAGAGTGGATCGGCAATGAACTGGCGATAAAATTCATTCAATATGTGATCGATAATTATAGGTATAACCCCAAGCTGTTATCAGCGCTGACCCCTAGCACCCTTTATATTGTCCCCTGCCTCAATCCCGATGGATTTGAATATTCACGAACTCATTTTTCGTTATGGCGCAAGAATCGCCGCGCCAATGGTGATGGCACCTTTGGCGTTGATTTAAACCGTAATTTTTCAATTCGATTTAAAAAAGGTAACGATACCAGCCTGTCGACCTATTCGGGCCCGGAAGCATTTTCAGAACCAGAAACCCGTGCGATCAAGGAGTTTGTCGATCAACACAACAATATCACCATCGCATTGGACTACCATTCTCAAGGTAACGTATTTTTCCCTGCCCATAAATTCAATCATGAATCTGAGATCGAAGGTACCGATCTCAACATATTATGCGCAAACATGAACCAGGAAATTAAGAAAGTGACCGGCCGCCAATATGGGATCCATCGTGGCAAGCCGCCTTTTAATTTGATCCACGGCAGTGGCCGGGAATACTATTATTCGAAGGGAATCTTAGCCGTGGTGGTCGAAGTTGGCACCCGTAACATTCCAGATTACATGCAGAATATGTCGCAAAGTATCGATGAGAACATCCCTGCGTTATTATATGCTTTTAATGAGGTCAACAATTACACTAAACATTCCCCTAATCGAATCGACAATTTTACGATTACCAATATTGGTGTAAACAGCGTAAGCCTCAGCTGGGAACATGAAAACGATTCAGATCTTTATTATGAAATCTATCGCAGCGAACATCATAAGAGGGCCTGCAACGATGAAAACCTAGTAGCAGTCACCCACTCTCTTAGCTTTACCGATATCCAGCTAAAGAGTGGTCAGAAATATTTTTATAACATTCGTGCACTCGACCGGATCCGCAAGGAAAAATCTCCGTTTAGCCCGGAAGTTCGACTAAAAACCCTATTGTCTTCCGATGAATTTTCACGTTCGCTATATCCAGCCAATAAAGACATTGGTTATGTCGGTCAATTAACCCAGCACAAAAATCGTGAACATTTTGGTAATAATTCTATGTTTATCGGCGTCTCAAAAAACCGGGGAATTTGCTATGGCGTGATCGAATTCTCATTAGAGAACTTACCCCAAGATGCGATAATAAAGTCGGCGCTACTGTCTTTATATCCGATGAACAGGGTCGCCGCCACAATTGAGAAATATGGCGAATGGAGTATTTCGATTCTCAACAGTGGTGACATCAATGATATCACCGATTTTGAACAACTCAATAATGCTGTTCCTATTCACACGTTGGGCCATGCCATAGAGTCAGACAAATTAACTCAGGGTATGTGGTGCGAGTGGAATCTAAATGAGGTAGAACGTGAATTATTGCGCGAACAAATCGACAGCGGAAAGATATTATTGCGGATTCAGGGACCGACCAAGCTGCCCCTTGGCAACAATTCGCAAATAATGCAATTCGATATTGGTTATGGTCGCTTTGGTGGAGGGATCCATTACCGGCCCAATTTAGACGTTATATATACTGTGCCGCCTAAGAAGCTAGTACTACAACCTGCTAGCTTAAATACCATATCAACGCAAAAAACAATTAGCACCTGCCTCCAGTCTGGTTTCGACGCCAATGGCGACATTGTTTATGGGCAGATGGCTTTTACCCTTGAGGAGTTACTCAAGCCCGATGTTATGGTGATAACCGAAGCATATCTAGTGATGCAAAATAGCAACAGTCTCAATACCTCAAAAGATATCCGCTTTACCATTGAACTGGCAGAGCTTAAGGATCTTGATTATCGTAGTGTTAAAGAACGTCAAAAAATTGAGTTTATTGGGTATGAAGTTAGTAATGCAGTGTTAAAAGAAAATAAACTCCATCATTTCATTTTCGACAGTTATTGTCGCCAAGAACTAGAGCGATTACACAGTGAGAAAAGGCCTGTTTATTTTGTTATCCGTGCCACTTGTGCCTATCAAGAGCCAAACTCCCTGATTGACTGGCATAATGAAAAAGATCCCAAAGAAGCCCGTTTAGTGATCAAATACATTGAACGTAGAAAAGGCCCACTGCCCTCTCCGATAAATGTCGAAACCAGGATTGAGAATGGTATCGTCAAGTTAAGCTGGGAAAACCCAAAATCTGACGATTTTATCGGCTCCTATGTCGTTCGTAATCCTAACCATCCACCAAAATCACCTTTTGACGGCGGAAAATTATATGCAGGTAAAGATGAATACACCCTAGATAACTACGGTAATCCCAATATTCCCAAATATTATTCGGTGTTTAGCTATGACAATGTCCCTAACTATTCGGCACCAGCTTCGGTCTATTATAAAGTCACCGAAACCATCTCGATTGATGAGGACTTTGATGATTATGATACGATAATGTTCGAATACGACATTCTTGACTAACTATACCGGTCAAAAATGGAGATTCAGTACGCAGCTCATTAATGATGAAGTTTCATGAAAACTGCATCTTCGAGACCGGTAATACGTTTTATCTTAATCAAGCATAACGATTAGCAATGAATTTTTAGAACGACAAGGATTTGTATCATTGAGACAGGTGTGGATTGCTATTCATTACGTACCCACACGACGGGTGGTGTTACTGCCCTTCGACTATCCGATTAGTTTTAAAAATAATAACCGATAGAGAATGACAAGTTTTTAACTTTATTTTCAACATCCACACTGTACCAAGTAGCATTCATATCAGTAATAATATATTCGATACCTAACCTAACGTTTTGACTCATTCTATAATCAATACCAAGGCCATAATAAATATCACTTCCAGTATCATCACTTTTAAATACTTCACCCGGAGCTGCCGAATCAGTCGTTTGAATTTTAGCATCCCAAAATGATATGCCAAACCTACCGTTTAATGAAAGCCCATAATCAAAAGGGATTACGCCCTTTACACCGAAATTAAAGGCGGACGAGTTAATCTTGTGTCGAATATTGTCATTGGAGGCATCCACCAAAGAAGAATCAGCGACACCATAATTTTGGTATAGAGCTTCAAATGAAATATTTTTATTAAGTGTATATGCAGCTCTAATTCCTATGGACACATCATTATTAGACAATGGGTTAATTTCAGCGGTGCTAATTCTTGTCGCCTGCGTAGCACTGCCCAAAAGAACTTGAGCCGAAATACCATTATCAGCAAATGATGTAAATGTCGTAGATGCCAGTAAAGCTCCTAATATTTTTCTGTTCATAATTCCTTTCTTTTATACATGAGTATTACTCTTATGAAAGCAAGCTAAGAAGCTCTTGTGAAAGTGGATGCATTATAACGGCTGAACTCCTACTTACCTCCATGTTGATTATGGGACTATAAATATCTGTTACATGAAACCATGCGGCTAGGTTTAGCAACGAGCTTATATTAAAAATCATCATAATAACATAGGGTTGTTAAATATTATTTAATCCCTCCATTACAGGAAGATCGATATTAAATATTGTTTATTACTCTCCATTTCCATGGTAACCACCACTTTCGACGCTCAGATCGGTGCAATAAACACACAACAAATCAAAGATCAAAACCGATTATAGACATTTTAAATTAGAATGTATTATTTAAGCCTGACGTGGAATGTTGAGTCGTTTTACAAAAAACTCGATGCGTTAGGGCACATGACAAGATTATAATTATTGGAGAAAGTTTGGTAGGTAGGTTGGCTGAATTTAGTTGTTCAGGTTGTCATGAAGGTTGTTCTTTTTCCTGCTAATTTTAATATATTTACGCTTATAGCTACCTATCAGGTAAATTAATCACCACTTGGTTACGCCCAGCATCTTTTGCTTGATACAGCGCTTTATCGGCTCTATCGACTAGTTTATTAATGTCTTGACCGTCATCTATTGGTGAGTAGATTGTAATTCCGCTACTAATTGTCACTGCTATGGCGAGATCATTAACAATAACGGGTTCGTTAGCGATCGATTGACAAATTCGCTCATAAACCATCAGACAACATTCTATATCCATGACTGGCGTTATGGCGAGGAACTCTTCTCCACCGTACCGTCCAATCAAATCATAGCCTCGAAGTGCTTCTTGCATACGTTGAGTCACCTCTTTTATCACAACGTCACCCACTAGATGACCGTATGTATCATTAATTTTTTTAAAGTGATCAATGTCGCACATACCGACACACAACACTTGGTTTTGTCGCTCAATACGTTTAATTTCTATCGGTAGCGATTCCATTATCGCACGGCGGTTTAGTAAACCTGTTAAGCCATCTAGGCGAGATAACTCTGTTAGCTCTATCAAGGTAGCGTTAAGCTTGTCTTGCATTTCAATCATGCGTTTGCCAACTTGTAAACGCACTTGTAATTCACCGCGGTCAAACGGCTTACACAAGTAGTCACTCGCGCCCTTACTTAGTCCTTCAACAATATCCTCTGAACGGGTTCTTGAAGTGAGCAATACGATGTAAGCAGGGGTTTGAGAGTTTTGTGCAATTACCCGCTCGCACACTTCGATGCCATTTAATTTGGGCATTTCCCAGTCTAAGAGCAGTAAAGACGGTGCATCATCTTGCTGCATTATTTGCCATGCTTGTTCACCATCTTCCGCTATACAACCTCATAGCCCCATGCTTTGGTAATGGCGTGTAGCATCACCCTTGATACTTTGCTGTCATCTGCAACTAATAGTTTCACTTACTACGCTCACTTATATTTAGTCAATCGTGTCTGCTCGCTGCCAATAGCAACAACTGTCCGCTTATATTTAAGTGGTAACTTAAATTCCTCAATAGCCCGTCAATATTAGTCATTAAGTTTTTCTCAAAACACTTCTTTAGTATATGTCCATATTTTAAGAATGATGGAGAAATAACTTTGCTTTGAAAAGCATTTATCATGACAAGGCCAATTCCATTGTCTGTTTTAGTGTGATAAACGCCTGCTCGAGCTGACTCATTTGTTGTTCGATATTATCGATATTGCCCGCTTTAGCCGCGGTCTCGATATCTAATGCTAAAGCGCTTAACGCCTTAGCACCAACATTAGCCGCTGCGCCTTTAATTTGATGAGAGACATCGGAAACACCTTCAACACTTCCGTTTTGTGCACTGGTTTTCATTTCGTTGAACTGCTCGATAAAATCATCGTAGAAAACTTCAGCAACCGATTTCATTAAGTCAGGGTCGTTCATTAATCGATTCGCCATGTCGTCATAATCAAACACCACGAGTTCATTATCATCTTCAGTTTCAATCTCTACATTGTCGGCTACGTCAACGCTAGCTTCTGGATTATCCAACGTTTGTGGTATCCACTTTTTAAGCATCGCAATGACACTTTTGGGCTCAATAGGTTTTGACAAATAATCATCCATACCAGCGTCTATACACTTCTCTTTGTCCCCCGCCATCGCGTTTGCTGTCATCGCTATAATTGGGATATCACTGTTAATTGTTGAAGTTTGGTTAGCGCGAATTTTTTTGGTCGCTTCATAACCATCAAGTATAGGCATCTGGCAATCCATAAAAACTAAATCGTGATTACTGGTGTTTTGTAATGATGCTATTGCTTCTTCACCATTGCCGGCAAGATCAACAGTTACGCCAATGGTGCGCAATAACCCTTCAATAACTAGTTGATTGGTTGGGTTGTCTTCAACCACTAAGACATGCGCTTTAATTTTTACACTTTCTTTAATTGAGTGGCGCGTCACAAGCTCGGGGTTAGCTTCTTTAATGCCCGAGACGACTAACAATACATCAAATAACTCTGATTGCTGAATTGGCTTGGTAATATACCCATGAAAGCCAGCTTCTTTGAGTTTAATCGCGTCACCGCGCTGAGCGTGAGACGATGCCATAATTAACTTAGTTTCGGCTATCTCAGGGATATTCTTTATCTGTTCACACAGATCCAGACCGTCAACTATTGGCATATGCATGTCTAAAATTGCTACAGTATAAGGATTATTCGCTTGCGCTGCTTCCTGCATTTTTGTAACGGCGGCCGCTGCGCCATCAACCGCCGTATGGGGTATTCCCCATATTGTATGAAGTTGCTCCATTAAATCGAGATTCGTTTGATTGTCATCAACAATTAACACGCGCTCATTCTTAATCTCAGTGTTATACACCGGAATAGTATCTGTATTGTCACTCTTATTGAGCGGTAAGGTGAACCAGAAATTTGAGCCATGACCTACTTCGCTTTCTATGCCGATCTCACCATCCATTAGCTCAACCAGTTTTTTACAGATGGATAATCCTAAGCCCGTTCCACCATATTTTCTGGTGGTGGAAGTATCAGCTTGTGAAAACTTATCAAAAAGTGCCTTTTGTTGCGACTCAGTGATCCCAATACCTGTGTCTTTAATGTTAAAGCGAAAGTGTTTATGCTCTGCTGTCTCTTCAATCAGATTAACGAATATCGCCACTTCACCGTGTTCAGTAAATTTAATCGCATTACCAATTAAATTAGTTAAAATTTGTCTAATACGGCCGGGATCAGCACTAACCCACTGGTTTATTAATGGCGTTGCAGGGCAAATTAGTTGTATGTGCTTACGATGAGAATAAAAGCTCATCGTGGTACCGATATCGCCGACCATTTGGCCTAAATTAAACGGAATGAGCTCAAGATCGAGCTTACCCGCTTCTACTTTTGAGAAGTCTAAAATATCGTTAATAATACCTAACAAGCCAACCGCCGACGACTTAACCGTATTAGCTAACTTACTTTGGTCTTGAGTTAGATCACTGTCGAGCAATAAGTTAGTCATCCCAATAACACCATTCATTGGTGTACGGATTTCATGACTCATGTTAGCCAAGAAGTCAGCTTTAGAAACAGTCGCAACTTCCGCCTGCTCCTTAGCAATAATGAGGTTGTCGTAATCATCTTTCTGCTGACTAATGTCGGTACGTATAGAGGTAAAGCCTACAATATTTTCCTGACTATCGTAATTAGGGACTATGGTGGTATCAACCCAATAAAAGTGGCCATTTTTAGCTCTGTTACGTACTTCATCATGCCATACCTCACCAGAGAGGACCGTGTCAAACATCCGTTTCCAATAAGCTTTAGGTTGATTATTAGAATTGAGTAAGCTGTGCTTGCGGCCGATTAATTCATGGGATTGATAGCCACTAATTTGCATAAACTTATCATTAACATAAATAATAACACCGTCAATATCGGTAACGGATACAAGTGAATGCTGATCGAGTGCAAATTTTGCTGACTCAGCTTGGTTTTTCGCGATTAACATATCTGATGCATTAGACTCAGCCTGACGAATCGCTAAAGCTAACAGCGCTGCCGCTTCCTTTTTTTCTGTGATATCGGTTCTTATCGAAGTAAAACCGATTATGTTATTGTCATTGTCATTGTCATTGTCATTGTCATAATTAGGTACTATGGTGGTGTCGACCCAATAAAAGTGACCATCTTTTGCCCGATTACGTACCTCATCATGCCACACCTGACCGGATAATACGGTGTCGTACATTTGCTTCCAGTAATCTTTTGGTTGGTTATTGGAGTTGAGCATATTATGATTGCGACCAATTAACTCATTCGCCTGATATCCACTAATTTCAACAAATTTATCATTAACATAAACAATGGTGCCTTCGATATCAGTCACCGAGACAAGCGAGTGCTGATCAAGCGCAAACTTGGCAGATTCGGCATTATTTTTGGCCGTTAATAACGAAGCAGCATCAAGTTCTGCACGCTCTATTGCGCCGGCCAGCGTTTCGGCATCTTCTTTCTTTGCCGTGATGTCTGTTCGGATAGAGGTAAAGCCTACAATATTTTCCTGACTATCGTAATTAGGGACTATGGTGGTATCAACCCAATAAAAGTGGCCATTTTTAGCTCTGTTACGTACTTCATCATGCCATACCTCACCAGAGAGGACCGTGTCAAACATCCGTTTCCAATAAGCTTTAGGTTGATTATTAGAATTGAGTAAGCTGTGCTTGCGGCCGATTAATTCATGGGATTGATAGCCACTAATTTGCATAAACTTATCATTAACATAAATAATAACGCCGTCAATATCGGTAACGGATACAAGTGAATGCTGATCGAGTGCAAATTTTGCTGACTCAGCTTGGTTTTTTGCACTCAACAACTCAGAAGCATCGGCCTCAGCTTGGTTTTTTGCGATTAACATAACTGATGCGCCAGCCTCAGCTTGATTTTTAGCTTGGGCTAGCTGCTCTGCCGCTTCCTTTTTTGCTGTGATGTCGGTTCTTATCGAAGTAAAACCCGTTATATTTTTATCATTATCGTAGTTAGGTACTATGGTGGTGTCGACCCAATAAAAATGACCATCTTTCGCCCGATTACGTACCTCATCATGCCATACTGGCCCTGATAATACGGTGTCGTACATTTGCTTCCAGTAATCTTTGGGCTGGTTATTGGAGTTGAGCATATTATGATTGCGACCAATTAACTCATTCGCCTGATATCCACTAATTTCAACAAATTTATCATTAACATAAACAATGGTGCCTTCGATATCAGTCACCGAGACAAGCGAGTGCTGATCAAGCGCAAACTTGGCAGATTCGGCATTATTTTTGGCCGTTAATAACGAAGCAGCATCAAGTTCTGCGCGCTCTATTGCGCTGGCTAGCGTTTCGGCATCTTCTTTCTTTGTCGTGATGTCGGTTCGAATTGAGGTGAAACCATCAATATTTTTTTCACTATCGTAATTAGGTACTATGGTGGTATCAACCCAATAGTACGAACCATCTTTAGTTCTATTTTTTACTTCATCGTGCCATGTTTTTCCTGCCAATACCGTATCATACATATTTTTCCAATAGGTGCTTGGCTGGTTTGCTGAATTAAGTAGACTATGCTTTTTCCCAATAAGTTCCTCGCTGCGATAGCCGCTTACTTGGCAAAACTTATCATTAACATACGTGATGAAACCTTGTTTGTCGGTCATAGATACGAGTGAGTGGGCGTTAAGGGCAACTTTTTGATTATCTAATGGGATCATTAACTTTGTCACACTCACTTTAGACGCATCATTGAGCATGTGAAATAAGTTATAAAAAACAACCACAAACAGTAAAATAAAAATCGCCACTAGCTGATAACTGCCCTGCGCCATCCAGAACATTTGTTGTTCAATTGGCACGATAACTTCGAGCACACCACGCACATCACCTAACTTCCAGCCAACCTTTGGTGTTAATGGATGGTTATTGTGGCAATCGACACAAGCTTCATTTGTTAAAATGTCAGCGATTGCAACACGAACCACCTCTTCGCCATTTAACGATTGCGTCGTCACATATGGAACATCCGGATTTAGGTTAAGCGCCTGCCACGCTTGCTGTTGAAAATCATCTAGGGCTCTACTCGCACGCTCAGGAAAGGGATAAGCAGAATATAACTTAATTCTTAAGCCGCTAGTCCCTGATAACTCACTCAATTCATGGATCATCGTTGCTGGTAACGGTATGGTGTTTTCTTTATTTTTATAATCACTAGCCACTGTTATCTGGCCACTCTTTTTAACCGTGCTAACGATGTTTTTGGTGTAATAACTGCGTAATAACGAATATTGTTGCGCGGTATTTTTGGCGACTAATGTCGCATCTTTCACCATACTTTCATTAAATATAAATGGTACGACGCTAACAATGACCACGAAACCGATCACTGCCAACATCAAAAGTTGTTTCCATAGAGTTTGCGTTATACTTTTTTGCATTTTGTCCTACCTAAGCATGAAAATTAGCAATGATCGCCTCACTTCTATCATATATTTATATTCAACAATTAACGTGCTGAGTACCTTACCTCTAGCTCGGAGGCCAAACTCACTGTACCACTTTACTCCTATATTAAAGTTTAGGTGACAGAATGACAAAACGTACGAGTATAATTTCCCCTGCCGAAATTAGACTCAAGCGCTCGTAAATTGCCGATAAAGATTACTCTGTAATTGAAGCTGTTCTAGCGATGAATAAGGCTGATTGAGTAGGTATTAGAAATGTACTGCGAATTAAATAAATTAAGTTCGCCGGATGTAGAAGCTTCCCGAAGCCGCTTTTACACATCCACAAGATAAATACTGCAAGCCTAGAGTTTAATATTGGCCGCGAAGTATTACCTAGGTGGTCTATCCACTGAATCACGACAGCTGCGCGACGGTTATATCTCGTAAAACCTATTGCAAAAACACAAATGGACATAAGCATAAGCGTTTTTTGTTCAGGTACCTTCATGGAAAGAACTGCTGTTGAAATTGAGTATTGATACTCGATATCTCAATTGGAATTCGAAATTTTAAGAGGGAATTTTAAGAGGACGGGGCCATCCGCAATTGAAAATAAATACGTAAGGTCTGTAACATCTGTCGTGTTATAGAACATAGAGAAAGCCTGTAAGTTAGTTTGTAACCATGTCGTATCTCCGAAGCTTACGCTTACTAAAAGTGCGTCTGAAAAATCGAATTCAATCTCAAGATAATGCGCTTGTACATCATCATCTTGAAGTGTTCCATCGGAAAGTAAGAAAGCTGCAGTAACCGAGCGCGGTAGATCACTTAAGCTAAAAGTGAATTCATCATAAGTTCCGATACCTCCAGTATCGGTTACATCAAGCTCACAAATCTGCGCTCAATAATCACCCAAAATACTTGACCACTATAATCAGACTTCTATAATTATTATAATCAGTGATCATATTGGATAACCATGAAAGATCATAACGTCGCTCGATGGCTCGGTGCCATCATTGCTTTACTAGTTTTTATGATACCGGTTTTACTAACCGATGTATTATCTCTAATGGCTAGTTGGATGCTGATATTATTTTTGTGGCTATTAATCATCGGCATTGGCGTGTTAGAAACGTCACTCACTACTAGTGCTGATGAAGACTACAAAGGTCATTAGCAGTGCTGTCCTTTGATCTATTAATATTATTACTACTTATCTATATATCGGTATTATTTGTCATCGCTCAATGGGCACGTTCAAGTACTGATACCGCAAAAAAAGTACGAAATTCAGCACATACCTATGCTTTGAGTCTGGCGGTGTTTTGCACTTCATGGACATTTTTTGGCAACATCGCACTTTCATCGAAACAAGGTATTTATCCTATTGCTCTATACCTAGGTGCCACCATTACCTTTATTTTTATGAATCCGTTACTTAAAAAGATGGTAGTACTAAAAAATGAGTTTCATTCTACTAGCATCGCTGATTTTATTTCTGTCCGCTATCATCGGTCGCAATCTTTAGCCGCGATAATCAGTTTGTTATGTTTAGTGGGTATAGTGCCCTATTTAACCATTCAACTTAAATCAGTAATCACTAGTTTTCAAATGCTCATTATTAACACCAGTACCAGTAATACCACCAATGTATTGCTAGAAAACTTTGATATTTTGGTCGTATTAATGATGGCCTTTTTTACTATCATTTTTGGTGTCCGACACTTAGATCCAACAGAGAAACATCCGGGTATGATGGTCGCTTTGGCCTTTGAAAGTCTTTTTAAATTATTGGCATTATGCATCGCTGCTCTGTGGATTTGTTTTGTATTAAACCCCGGTATTTTCGAGTTATTCACTCAATCAGCCACCCTTGACTTACAACAAAGTATTAAGCCATTATCAGCGCAAAGTTGGCTAACTTTTATGCTGCTAGGCGCTATTGGTATTATCACCTTGCCCCGACAATTTCATGTTGGCATTGTAGAGTGTGGTCATGTGAACTTTTTAGATCAAGCGAAGTGGCTTTTTCCTCTATATCTTTTGGTGATCAATATTTTTGCGTTACCAGTAGCGCTAGCAGGTATGTTACAGGCCAGTACATTAGGGCCTGCCGATTTGTGGCTATTGACCCTGCCATTGTCTAATGACCATATGCTGATTGCTACGTTAGTCTTTTTAGGTGGTTTTGCGGCAGCCACGGGCATGATAATGATCAGTGCCATGACATTGTCGACCATGCTAACCAATCATATTATGATGCCATTGATTTTGTATTTTTCGGTAATGCATAGATTAAAACGTTACATATTACAAATTCGCTGGTTGATGGTCTTTGTGGTGCTATTTTTAAGTCTCTTTTACTATCGTGCCATCGGTGATTCAGAGTTAATCATAAAAATTGGTACCATCAGTTTCGTTGCTTGTGCCCAATTTGCTCCGGCTTTAATTGGTGGCTTAATTTGGCGAACCGGTAATTTAACGGGTGCCATTACCGGATTATTAGCCGGAGCCAGCATTTGGCTTTATAGTTCATTGTTGCCCTCGGTTGTTCGTAGCGGCTGGCTAGACTGGCAGATATTAGAGCAACCATCTGGAATATATTATTGGCTCAATCCCGAGAATTTTTTTGCTATTTCACAAGTTACCCCGTTAACCAACAGCTTATTGTGGAGTCTGTTGGTCAATACCTTACTTTATATCGGCATGTCTTTAGTCACAAAAATGTCGAGCGAAGAACAAAAAATAGCTCACCTCTTTGTTGATACACAGAATGGTTTCACCGCTGTAGCACTGACTAAAGCAGATCCGGCCATTATTGAAGTTAGCGCTAAACTCGTATTGATAACCCGTTTGTTTGAACAATATATGCCCCCCAATTTAGCTCAAGACAAATTGGGCAATTGTTTGGAGAAAGCGGCGATAATAAATAAAGAGAAAATTACTATCGCCGAATTATCGACATTAAAAAATACTGCGGTCAATGCTCTCGCTGGTGTTATTGGTATGGCTTCTGCTTATCGTGCTTTCAATAAGGTCGATATTATCACCCAAGAAAATCAAGCACAGTTGGCATTATATTTTTCACAATTTCTGGCGCAGTTACAGCTGTCGCCAACAGCATTATTTGAGAAAATTAACTTTCAACAACAAAAACGCGAATTATTAGAAAATCATGCCAAACAGCAACTAGAGGCCATCAATCAATTAAAAATAGAGGTGGAACAGCGATTAAAAGCAGAACAAAGAGCCAATTCACTCAATGAAGAACTTGAACAACGTGTAGGTGAGCGAACTAAAGCCTTAAGCAAAAGTAATAGCGAGCTTAATCAAACCTTGACCGAATTAAAGCAAACCCAATTTCAACTACTAGAAAATGAGAAAATGGCGTCATTAGGTGGCTTGGTTGCCGGGGTTGCCCATGAAGTAAACACCCCAATAGGCATAGTATTGACCTCGGTAAGCTTTATGCAAGACAAATGTGAAAGCATTGTCAACGCGCTTGAAGAACAGCGCTTAACTTCCAAACAACTAATACTGTTTACCCAAGAATTAGGGCAAGGCTTTGAGCTATCATTAAGTAATATAAAGCGGGCAGTAAAACTTATCGATAGCTTCAAGCTAATCGCAGTTGATAGTGTCATTGATGACGCCAGAGAGATCAATCTACAACACTATTTACAAGATATTTTACGTTCCTTAAAACCTAAAGTTAAATGCTCTAGGATAGAAATTGTGTTGGAGTGTCCCGAAAATATAACCCTCTTTTCATACCCTGGAGCACTCGCACAAATCACCAATAACTTAGTGCTCAACAGTGTTATTCATGCTTTTACCCAGCAAGAAAGCGGCTTGATAACTATATCCGCCAGCCAAGATAATGAAAATGTAACCATTATATACAGCGATGATGGCAGTCCCTTAGATGAAAATACTAAAAATCACTTGTTTGAGCCGTTCTATACCACGACCAGAGGTAAAGGTGGCTCGGGGTTAGGTGCACATATTGTATATAACTTAGTAACACAACAACTCAAAGGCAATATTGAATTGATAACTAAACAGCTTAAAGGTAAGAGTTTCAAAATTGTCATTCCTGTCGATTGTCGAAATCGCACTTAAGACAATATCAGTAACTACCCATACCAGCAGTAGAGCATTGCCAGGAATTGTTTCTGTGCCCTATTCTTTTGCCCTTTCTATTTTGACCGCGTTACTTGCCTGACTTATACCGACCTGTTTATCATCGTAGCGATGGCAATTTTTGCCGCTGCTGTTGCCACTTCTATTGCCATATTTATGCGTATGTTAACGGTATTGTCCCATTTCATCACTAATTATGCCCTCCAATAGTCTGGCTCACTTTATGCATATTTTACATTCATTGAAATGAACTCTTAGTCAATATAAAGGAATTATCGTGACCTCATCCATTTCGCTCAATGCCAACCAAACAATGCAATGGCAACATGCACAACTTTCAGCAAACAATCTTGGTAAGTCTTCAATATTTTCGCTTGAAAGCATAGAGAAAACACCAAGTGCTAATGCTATTAATCAATTGCGTTCTTCAAATAGAATTTCTAATATCGACCCAACAGAACTTAAAGCCTTATATAGCCAAATTAAAACACACGCTGATGCTCAACTCGACGCTGCTAATATACAAAATAAAGACCTACAACCCTTTGATTATCTACAAAACAATATCGACACCATTGCAGACTACCCAATAGAGGTTGAGATTGAACCAGACGAAGTAAATACCGCTATTTTATACAATAGTTTGGGCATTAATTTTCTCGATGTTAAACGAATTGAAATGAAAATGGATTTGTTCGAGTTAGCAAAAAATGATGTCAAGGAAAATGAAAAGGCGGGCTTGATTAGAAAAGATGAGGCCGATGCCTTAAATAAACAAATTCAAGGCCACATGGACTCATTGCTTGATCAAAAACAGGCGCTACTTGATAGGAAAAGTGTTACCGACAGTGAAGAGGCATTATTTAAACAGCTAAGATTAAAACAAACGGTTTGACCATAGCGGTCAAGTATTGATTGTACCTAAATTAATTACTCAAGATATGCCTGACACTACGCCGATTTGACGAGATAACGGTATGCTACTTACTCGTCGCTTTATTGCCTGAAATACACTGGCATATATGTATTTGGAACAGCAGTTGGATACGTGCATATTGATGCCTTCGTTGTATCGCGAAACTCGTCAACAAATACATAATCATATGAATATAAAAAAGTATCTTGTTTATCAGTTCTAGTTTTCAAAATTCGAACTGTCAAAACCAAGAGATTGTCACTCAAAATCAATACTTTAGTTTGCATTGTTATTTTACAAAAACTTTACTACTGAGCGCTTTAAATGGGTAATGTCGGCATTACTAATGATCTATAGGCTCAAAACGTTTATTAATCCTATACTATGACTAGTACAGGATTAATAATTATGAAAAAACTATTGTTTTCTATTATTTTAACTATCTCGTTTAGTGTTAATTCTTTCACAAAAGACGCTATTACAATTACTTACGGCGCAAATTATAAACCGTTTGCCTGGGGGGGAAAAGGTGTTCCATTCGGGGTACAGAAGGATTTTGTTGAAGAAATTTTGGCAAAAAAATTAGGGGTCAAGGTCATTAATGAATCCTGCCCATGGGCTCGCTGTCAGAAATTGGTGAAAGAGGGGTTAAAAGATGGTTTCTTTACGGTGCCTACTCAAGAAAGAGCTAAATACACAATAACCAGCAGCCAACCGTTTTATGAAACGCATTTTGTCATGCATACCAGCAAAAAAACCACAATATTGAACAGCTTAAAACAGTTACTTCATTAAAAGATCTGGAGAGTATGCCCAATATTAGACATATTCACATGCTGGGTTCGGGGTGGCACATGAACGCACTTAAGAACATGAAACATGTATTTACAATCACAGATGCATCGAATATTCCTATGATGCTTAAATTACTCCGGGCTGATGTCTATATCGAACAGGATGAAATGTTCAGGTATCAAGCAACAAGGGCTGGAATTATTGATGAGTTGCTAACGCTTAAAGAACCCTCTATCAGAAAATTAGGCTGGCATATTTTTATTAGCAAGCGGTCTAAATACCAAGATTTAATGCCAAAAATTAATGAAATGTTATCGACGTTGCAGGCAAGCGGAGAGTTAGAAAAGATAAAACAGGATCTTTTCTTAAAGTATGGAATTGATGTGCCAAAATCCAATTAAGTTACCCGTACTTTTCTTTGAAAAATCCCAACTTATTATAATATCAGTACAAAACATCAAAAAACCAAAACTCAACTCAGTAATTTGACCTCTCAATTTCAGAGGCAATGGCATTATGACGAACACGCCCTTGCCTAACAATTAATTTGGCAACAAAATACTACGTCTATTTATACTATTCAATAACTTACATATACACAGATAGATTTTAGACGTTGGAAAGGCAAGAGCTTCCCCCCACTTACTGTAGAAACAACGAAACTTAAATTATCAGCAAAAAAAGATTAGCCGCCAGATAAATAACCAACAAAGCTTGGGACTAACAGCACCAAGCTTTGTTATAAAAATTTATACCGACACTTTTCCTAAACTATGCAGTAACTAGCGGAAATTCTGCTCGTTGGGCTGCCTCAAGCGTTTGGCTGATTAACGCATTAATTGTCATTGGGCCGACGCCACCTGGGACTGGTGTTAGTGCATAAACACGCGATGCTAACCCGGTTTTTTCGATGTCGCCAATACCACCGGCATGATAACCAGCGTCAATCACCACCGCGCCATCTTTAATCCACTGCGCTTTAATCAATTCGGGCTGGCCGACAGCGCCAATGACAATGTCGGCGAGCGCTACAATTGAGGCCAAATTAACCGTGCGTGAATGGCATACTGTGACTGTGGCATCGGCGTTTAACAACATTGCTGCCATAGGTTTGCCCAAGATTGGACTGCGACCGATCACAACGGCATGTTTACCTGCTAGATCAA
>JABSRT010000020.1:0-82715 GCA_013214945.1 Gammaproteobacteria bacterium | reverse complement strand
GAGCCAAAGGCTGGCTTGCCCATCGCCATTAGGCCAAAACCTTGCGTCGTTACGCCGTCAACATCTTTAGCGATTGCTATTGCGTCAAAACATGCGCGTTCGTCGATTTGATCTGGGACCGGATGTTGCAACAAAATACCACTAATAGCGGGATCGTTATTTAAGTTTTCGATTTGTGCCAACAACTCATTGGTGGTGGTGCTAGCTGGCAGTTTGATAAACTTTGAGCCAATGCCAATCCGCTCACAAGCATTAACTTTCATTTGCACATAAGTTGCCGAGGAAGGATCGTCGCCGACCAAAATAGTGGCTAAGGTAGGTTGTGGTTTTTGCTGCTCAAGTAACAGATCGCTTGCGACTTTAAGTTGCTGTTCGCGTATTTTAGCGAGTTTCGTTCCATTAAGGATCAATGCTGACATGTGGTGACTCTCCAATTCTATAATTGCTGGGCAGTATAGCAACTGCCGCTAAGCGAATCATTGTTGGTGACACAAAACAGTATTGTGGAATATCAGATAATATAAAGCTAACCAAAACATACCATTACAAAGTATCACAAGGCATGACAAGATAAGGCATCAAGCCAAGTTAACTAACACAGCGAAGATGTCACACACACAAATTTAACCATCACCATGCTTTTCTGATACAACTGTGGCAAAAAAAACCGTTACCAGTGATGGCAACGGCTTTGTGCTTGCTTAAGGCAAATGGTCACCCTAGGGTTCGTTATGACTCATTCGAATGATTAAGTATTAAGTCGAGCTCTTTTGCAATGCCTTCAGCCGCCAACATGCCGCGATTGAGAGACCATAACGCTGACGAAACCTGTTTAAACTGCCCTGTTTTATCGATTTTAAGTAACCTAAACAAAGGGCTTTGTTGCCATGTATCTAACACTGATCCTGGTTGCTTTTTTCCGTAAAATAACCAGTCAGGGTTTACTTGCAGTAGTACTTCAAAATTCACTTGCATTAAATAGCTTTTTTTCAAATCTGCAATGCCAGACTCTAGCCCAAGCGACTCAAATAAACTGCCAGTAAATGACAATGGCCCATGCATCCACATGCCACGATCGTTAACATTAGCAAATTGAACCGTGCCGACATCGTTAAATTTACCCTGATAAGTTGCCATCAACGCTTTATGCTGCGCAATTCGCGCTTGCATTAGTTGCTCTTTATCTAGGGCTTTACCGATTAATAAAGCCGAGTCGAGTGCGTCTTGATAGGATTCACCTCGACTTTTAAGCAACATAGTCGGGGCTATCTTAGACAAATCATCATAACTAACGCGATGACGATGCAAATCTGCAATGATCAAATCTGGTTTAAGCTGTGCAATAATCTCTAAGCTCGGCTGTGAACGCATGCCAACCGAAGTCCATGGTGCAAGTAACGTGCGGACCGCAGGAATAATCCGTTGAGGGTTTAAGTCATCGGCAACGCCAACCGGAGAAACCCCCATTGTCGCGAGCGCATCAATAAACGAATATTCTAAAACAACAATTCGTTGTGGTGCCGCGGGCAATGTCAAAGTACCCACTTCGTGTTCAACCGTATGCTCTGCCTGTGCTGTCAAACTAGAGAGCACGAGCATTAAGCCGACAACAATGCGTCGTTTAATGCTCACCGACATTAAAATTTACCCGATACACTTAAGGTAATGTTACGAGGGTCGCCCACGTAAATACGCGTGTCTTTACTGCCACCAATATAATACAGTTCATCGGTGATGTTTTCTAAATTAAGCGAGGTCCGGTAGTCGCCAAACTCATAATGAACACCGATATCAACCGTTGTATAACTTGGCAGCTCAACACGAGTATCGACATCTGAACTGGTGTAACGCGAACTTTCATAATTGATGCCTAAAGTTGCACTTACTAAGCCGCCAGCAATCTCGTTCGGTAAATTGTATTTGGTCCAAACGTAGGCTTCATTTAATGCTGAACCTGCAACGCGATTACCATTAATAGCAGGATCTAGACTGCCCGACACATTTGCATCGACATAGGCATAACCGAGCTTAATTTGCCAGTTTTCAACAGGCATCATTAACAATTCAGCTTCTATACCGGTACTAATTACTTTGCCCAGTAGTTCATTATCGCCAGCTTCATTTTCATCAACCACATTAGATTTTTCAATATCGAAATACGCAATGTTTAGGCTTGTTGTGTCATTAAAGAGCGTGCTTTTGATGCCCAACTCATATTGACGGCCTTCTTCTGGCTCAAAGGTATCGCCATTGGCATCAGTGTCTTCAATGCTATTTGGGTTAAAGCTTTCGCCGTAACTTAAGTATAACGAGGTGTCCGGCATGATCTTATACACGACGCCGGCTTGTGAAACAAAGGCATCACTTGAACTCGTTAATCTTTGTTGTGATGAAGTTCCCCGTGAGGCATTTTCTTGTGCATCGTTATATTCAGTGTCTTGACGGGTATAACGCAGGCCAGCCATGACGCTCCACGACTGGCTTAACGCGATGCTATCTTGAGCGTAAAGGCCATAATTTTTATGCTTAGTAATGCGATGGTTAAGCACATAGGCGCTTTGGTCAGTGGCGGTTAAATCGCTAGGAGCATAAAAATCAACCGTCGTTTTAGTATAGGTTTCACGTTTAAAGTCGCTCTCTTCTGTCCCGATATTGGCACCGAATAACACTTGATGCTCAATGTCGCCCGTCCATAACTGACCCGTAGTTCGAATATCAACATAATGATAGTCACGTATATTTAGTTGAGTACGATCTCTTAGTTTTACCGAGTCGCTAGAATCAACTACTGCGTTATTTTCATAAAGATCGCGTTCGTCTTCATGCCAAACACTGCGCCAGTCGACGGTTAAGTCGAAGTTATCGTTAAGCTGATGATTAAACGTCGTAAACGCGACTAAACCGCGGTCATCACTGGTATCACCTGCCGACTGGTAATGGGTATCGATGTCAGCAATTTGTTTGATATCGTTATTCAATACTGCAAGGCCATTATCCGCGACGCGATTTTCTGACTGCAGCTCGACCCCAAAAGTAACCGCAGTTTCATCGCTATGACGGTAAGTTAGTGTCGGAAATAGGTAATAATTTTGTGAATCAACATCGTTTCGATAGGAATTATTGTCTTCAGCGCTGACGATTAAACGATATAACCAAGTGTCACTTTCATTAAGTGGCCCGGTCGCATCAATGGTTGCGGTTAAACTATTGTCGTCACTCGCACCACTAACATCAGTTGCATAGGTATTTAGAGAGACATCGACACTAACTGACGCCTGATCTTGTGGCTTTTTGGTCACAATATTAATTAGGCCACCGGGCTGGATTTGGCCATACATAATAGATGCCGGGCCTTTTAATATTTCAACTTGTTCAACGTTGGCTGTTGTTGGTGAGCCAAAGCGTGATGCTAAGCCTGGTAAGCCATTGACTTGAATTGAGCTCAAATCAGCTGCAATTCCTCGCAAGGTAAATGAGTTTGCTGTGACGCCGCTTCGGCCTAACCCTGTGGTATAACCGTATGCATCGGCGAGAGACTCAGCCCGAATATCTGCTAAAAACTGCTGATTAATGACATTAACAGTCACGGGGGTATCTAGGGGATCGATATCGGTTTTGGTGGCCGTACTGACAAGCGGGTTCAAGTAAGACTGCTGTTGGCCAAACACAACAACGTTTTCTATTTCTGTCTGTATTTGTGCTTGAGTATTATTTTGAGTGTTGTCTTGAGTGTGGTCTTGAGCAATAGCGTGGGCATTTAATCCCAAAATTAAGCATAGGCTTTGGGCGATCGGGGTTCTAGCAAACTTCATAAATTAACTCTATATCTCTTCTAGCGGTGGGCTGCATAGCAATGCGATTTAAAGTGTAGCGATTTATACACCTTACGAGACCTTAATAATAATGATAACGGGTTGCATTACAAGTCGTATATGCATTTACCGTACTCATCGAGCAAATATCAATCACTATAGTTGATTTACAGCTCTGCTATAAGATTGAGACACCATTGTCATTACAACTAAATTGAGTTTAAGTCGCTAATTGGTCAAGATTAAGATAGTCGACATGGCTGTTCTACTTAAATTTGATCGTACTTAGGATTGATCGTACTCAGGCTTGATCGTATTCAGGCTATTAGTAATGCGAGCAACAACGATTGAATTGGCTCAACCAAATAGCTCTAAAATGACGTTTAAATGGACTTTTGACGCGTGTGTAGCAATGCATTAGCTAAAGGTCTATTTTTATTGACTTTAAGATAGAAATATCTAATATTAATCTAAAATAACATTTAAACAGACTTTTGATAATGCAGAACAATAAAAAATCCCTAGGTAAAGCCGTGAAACCCACCGCTATGCCCGATTTATCAACCAAGTTCTCCCCTAACCTGCTCGCGCTTGCGATAACTGCCAAGCGAACGGGTATGAGGTTACGAATTGTTGATGTGGCTAAAGCGCTGACTATTTCAAAGCAAACCATTATTAAGATTGAAAAAGGCGATCCTAAAGTAAACTTCATTAATGTGCTCAGAGTAATGGAGTTGCTCGGACTCTCTTTTGACATAACAACCGATGAAAGCCAATTAAAGCCGGCAGATCAGCAATTAGGAGAGCATGATGACCAATGGTTCTAATTATATTCTGGATGTAATCATCGGTAGCCAAAGAAAGATTGCGACAATAACAATGCGCGTTGGCTCTGAAACAGAAATATCACTTATTTACCAACCAGCATGGATAGAACAAGGTTTCCCTATTTCGCCACACCTGCCTTTAAATGGTAAATTCGATTTTAGAGCCGTTAGAAACTACCTGCAAAACTTGCTACCTGAAGGCAAAGGCTTAGAAGATATCACCAGCAATACCACGATATCGAAAAATAATACCTTTGGCCTTATTCGTGTTATTGGCCAAGAAACCTCCGGCGCACTTTCGTTTAAAGCGCCAGATCAATTGCCAAAGCCTACCCATTTAAGGGTGGTTACCGACAACGAACTGACTGATAAATTAGCGCGGTTTTGCAATATTGGTGAGTCGATAACCTATTGGGATGGTCGCACCAGACTGTCTGTTGCCGGCGTGCAGGACAAACTTAACTTTCTTGAATACGACGGAAAAATCGGTTTTGGCGAAGGGAACCTGTGTTCGAACAAAATATTCAAGTTTGAAACGGGCAAAGCACCGCTTATTGCGGTTAACGAGTTTTTCACCATGATGCTGGCGCGCCATAGTGGTATTGATGTACCTAAAGTCGAAATACGCGCTTATGGTGGTGTAAGGACCTTCGTGATTGAGCGATTTGATCGCCGCTTACTCGCTGATAAAAGTAGCGTGCAATGTCGCCACGTTATTGATGGCTGCCAAGCAACGAACTTACCACCGTCGTACAAATACGAACGACAACACGGTGATGAGGGAGATGGCATTTATATGCGTGATGGCGTGTCTTTTTCTCATTTGTTTGCCGTTAAAACATCGAACGACGCAGCTTATCGTTTAAAGCTAATTCAATGGATGACTTTCAACATTCTGACCCGAAACTATGATGCCCATGGCAAAAACATTAGTTTTTTTGTTGGTAGCAAGGGATTAGAGCTAACGCCGTTTTATGATCTGGTGAATATAGAAGCGATTATTCAAGAAATTAAACGTCGTAGTCAGGCTAGCGACTCAACCGAACCCGATAGCAGTATTCCCCAAAACTATGCGATGTCGATTGGCGAATATGAACAAGGCTCTGAGGGAAATTTCAAAAATTCAATTACCGCTTTTATGTTAGCCGATTTTGCTAACAGCTTTGAGATATCACTGCCACGTATTGAGTTGGTGATGACCCAAGTCACTCAGTCGGTGTTAAAGTCTTTAGCGACCTGCCGGCAGGAAACTCTAAACCATGATTTGTCAGCAGCTGAAATCAAGCATGTTGACCTGTGTATCACAATCGTTACCGGCGCTGCTGAAGAACTTCTAACCGAAATAAAACAAATTACTGATATGAAAGAGTTGTTCTAACTTTCGTTATCTAAGCCGGTTTAAGTCTTGTTTACTATTGGCTAAGCGCCTTGAACTCGGTTCGAATAGTTTCAATGCGTGCTCGGTTAACCCCAAAATCAGAATGACCAACACGTGAGCCAGATCGAACATGGATGGTTATTTTGTCTGACTTGGTTACAGGAAAATAAAACTCTACATCGTCAACAAAGCGGAATATTTTAGACGTGAATTCAGCTCTAATATAATTATCTTGTGTCGTTAATATCTTAGTTCTTTTTCGGCTGTTAATAATCTGCAACAGATGACTCTGTACTTCTCGTTGGCTGCCCAGCGCCAGTATAGGTTTGATGAACTGTTTATTGTCATCGGTAAAACTGTTAACACAATTTGGTTTTGGCGGGCACGGCTGCAATTGCCCATTCTCAATACCCAAGTTAATGCTCACCGAGCTACAGCCGGTTAATAACCCTAAACTAGTGACAATAATAAGAGTGAGTTTATTCATGAATTTATCCTTAACGTAACGCTGATCTGTAAACATTGGTCAATACCGTACTAATGCTCGGTATAAATACTACCATTGAAATGAGCATTTTAGCACTGCTGTATTGACCAAGCGTCAGCGCACAATTCCAGCAATAAGTTACCGTATTATTATGCTCAAAGCTTAAACTGTTTCATTAGCTGTTGCATGGCATGAGCAAGGCTCGCAAGTTGCTCACTAGAAAGTTCGTTTTGCTGCGCACCTCGTAATATTTCATCGCTGGAGTCACTAATATTTGCCACATTGTGGTTAATTTCTTCAGCAACAATAGATTGTTGCTGACAGGCAGATGATATTTTCGCATTCATATCCATGATGCTTGATACTGCCGAGGTTATTGTGTCTAGTGACTGCCCTGCTTTTGCAGCTAGCTCGGCGCTGGCTTCTAACTTGTACTCGGCTTTCATCCATCACTTCAACCGCAGACGTAGCACCTAGCTGTAAGCGCTGGACTAAGCTTGTTATTTCTTGGGTTGACGACTGAGTGCGTTGAGCAAGTGAGCGAACTTCGTCCGCGACTACAGCAAAACCGCGCCCCTGTTCACCAGCGCGAGCTGCTTCGATTGCCGCATTTAATGCGAGCAAGTTGGTTTGATCGGCAATGCCACTAATTACGCCGACAATCCCGCCAATATCATTGCTACCATTTTTTAGGACATTGATTTTGTCAGAGGCATTGGTCACTTTAGCAACAAGCTGATTTATTGATTGTTGACTTTCCTTGACCACAGCGGCTCCTCTACCAGCTTCAATATTAGCTTGCTGGGCAATCTGCTCAGCACTAAGTGCATTATTTTTAACCGCTAGCACCGAATTAACCATTTCAGTCATCGATTGGGCCACTAATTGAGTATCTGCTCGTTGTTGATTGATCGCCGTATTGTTTTGTTCGCTAACGACCGAAAGTGCTTCAGTAGCCGTCACCATTTCAACCGATGAGCGGCTAACTTGCATAATCATTTGCCGGAGCTTAGCAGCCATATCAGCCATTGAGTTGAGTAACTGGGCTGTTTCATCTTTACCGGCTGTCTTTGTCGTAACCGATAAATTTCCCTGAGCCATCTCATTGGCTAATATTACGGCTGACTTTATCGGACGAGTTACACTCTTAGTCACCAAGTACCCTAGTGGTAGGCTGATTAATAAGGCAAGCACTGCCAGGCTAATCATTCCTGCAAGTGCAGACTCTTCCTCGTGTTTGACAACATCTAACGCAGCATCTGTTAAATGTTCGATGGCTACTAAGAAGATTTCTAATTCGTGGTTAAGTTCTTGTTGTTCGTGTTCTGTCGTCGCAGCCAAGCTCGATGCTTGCTCTAACCGGCCTTGTTCAATGTGAGTCAGCAACGTAAAAACATGAGTTTCATAACTAGAATGTTTACTTTTTAAGCTCGCTAACTGTTTAGCCAACTTTTGCTCAGTAATACGAATCTCAGGCGTAAGTGCATGGTCAATCGCTTT
Source organism: Gammaproteobacteria bacterium (assembly GCA_013214945.1). Taxonomy (NCBI): domain Bacteria; kingdom Pseudomonadati; phylum Pseudomonadota; class Gammaproteobacteria; species Gammaproteobacteria bacterium. The sequence goes on along the minus strand of JABSRT010000020.1, from coordinate 74,711 downwards.
AGTCAGTAGCGCGCTGGCCTTTATTATTTCTTGGTCGACATCCCGACTTATTTGGTGAATTTCACCAGACACTTCAGTAATACTTTTAGCATCAGGCGCTGGTTTAACAGCAGCAGATCTCAATACTTGCTCCAAAAGTAATGCCGTCTCTAATTGTTTTACCGTCAGTTCAGAAGTCAGTTCTATTAATGGCATGTCTTCAAAAGCAATGGTGTCGAGCTCATAACCGATAGTTTTCATTTTAGCAATGCCAAAGCCAACGATAATGCCCATTACCAGTAGTAGTATTGATATGAGTCCAGATAACTTACTGCTAATCTTTAGGTCGGTGAAGTGCTTCATATATGCCTCCGATAAACGTCACTTATAATGCGATAATTAATAAGCCAAATCGTCAAGAAATTATAGTCTATATTAGCGAGATTACTGGCAATGCAAAAACAACAACAATCCAACGTACAAAAAAATCAATAAAACACAATTCCAACAAAGATTTCATGTCAGCGTTTGCTGATTGATATAACGATTAGCACAACTGGCGATTTTTTAAAATGTTTGAATTAACATCACTTTAATGACATTATGTTGTCACTAAAACAGAAATTATAGCGGTAAATATCGTTAAAATAGTCAGGAGCCTGACCTTATCAGTTACCAAATAAAATATAGATTGTTTATGGCATTTACGATGTCGTTTTTAATGAGTGCAATTATGAGCGGGGTGATTATTATTTCACGTCTTGGCTTGTCCGATCCTAACTTTTGGCTAGCATGGCGTGACGCTTTCTTGTTGTCGTGGCCGGTTGCCCTGCCGACTGTCTTTCTTGTTTCCCCTATTGCCCAATTTTTAGTGATAAAAGCACTGCCAAAACCAAGATAGACTTTAATTGGCCATCTGCACGAGTTCAAGCACACCAACTGGCGCAACATTTGACGTAGGCCTTCACGAAAATGGTTCAATTCTAATTGAAAACTTAGCTTTAACGCGCTAGACATTTGTCGCTAACTAAGTAATATTCTACTGAGATATATTTGAATCTAACTTAAGCAAACAAACACTTATACCAATTTAAGGATTGACACATTTCGCTGTCAAGGATGGAAAAACAGATGATCAAACTAAATGACAAAATGCCTAATGGCGAATTGCAGCAATTAATATCGACCTCATCAACAACGCACACCAGTGCCGAGTTGTTTAACGATAAAAAGGTCGTATTATTTGCCGTACCTGGCGCTTTTACCCCTACTTGTTCAAATTCGCATTTACCAGGTTATATAATGTTGGCTGAACAAATAAAAGCCAAAGGGGTTGAAGCCATTATTTGCCTATCAGTTAATGATGCATTCGTGATGAATGCGTGGGGAGAAGCTCATAACGTAAACAAGGACAATATTATGATGCTTGCCGATGGCGATGGTGCTTTTACCCAAGCACTGGGCTTATCAACGGAAACAGGAAGTTTCGGTGGTTTACGCTCACAACGTTATTCAATGTTAATTACCAATGGTGTGGTAACCAAACTCAATATTGAGCAGCCGAAGTCTTTTAATGTTAGCGACGCTCAAACGATGCTTGACGCCCTATAAAAATAGATATTAAGTGGTTTACAATGAACTGTCGTTCAATTTGCGCTTAGTATAATGGCCTGCTGGCGACTATGCGCAATTAAGTCACGATAAAAAGCGGTTCCGACATCATCAATATGTTGTTGGTGCCGCTGATACCAAACAAGTGCCGGTCTAAAATCAGGTTTAATGCTGATCCTTTGTGAGGTTCGAATAAGTGCCTGCTCTATTATGTCCAGGTTTTGATAATTATATAACCAGTCCCCTGCTATCATCCGCTGAGTTACCGCTTCAAACTTGCTTGGTTGCTGCGCCCGATCAATTGCCAAATCTTGATATACTAGCTGCGCAAAGTCGATTAATGCAATATTACCAAAATCTTCAAAATTCTTAGCAATAATGTGATCTAATAATATATCGAGGATTATGCCCGAAAACCGTCGCAGAGGCCCAAGTTCGACTTTCAACGGTTTAAGAGAAAGATGACTATCGGTGTAAATGTCTATTTTTCGATGCAATCGAACGCCCCGCTGCCAAGAGGGTTTAAGCTGATCAAGTACCGAACCTTTGATAAAGTCACCAAGCAAGTTACCGGTGATTGAGGTATTAGTAAGGTAGGCTAAATGGGCATGGGCTAAAAAGTTCACATTGACTCCGGCACAACGACTTTAAAATGTATCTTATATCATTTGTATTAATTATGTGATTTTGTTGTGCCCCAGTAATATGAGTAACAGCAAGGCGCAATTTCCGACTAACAGCTAGCTATTGGGATTGAGAGTGCCGCAATGATAGCGATATTGTTTATTTGATTAGCACAACTATTTAATGCCAATGGTATTAATATCGCATTTTTTAACTGACATCAATTTACGCTTCTATTGAAGATATCAAAGCTTACCAATGATTTAGTGCAATGGTTAGCACCAGTGGTGATCATTTATCATGCTGATTGACGGGATCAACTGCTAACAACAACCGCTAACTTTACCGTTAAGCAATTGAACAAATTACCCATCAAACAGCCTTAGACAAAAGTCGTAGTTCAAAATGTAACCGGCTCGTCTATTTATTGAGTTATGGTTAACGAGGTGCAACAAATTTATTAACTTTTATTTAGCCGTACCAACAAAAAAAACACTGCGTTAACATTCACAAATCCAACATCGCAGCACCAAAATGTTAACATTATAAAATTCACCTCCCCTACACTAATCAAAGCTAAAACCCAGCAGTAAACACCTATGATTCATTGACTTAACTTGGCGAACGATGTCACACCACTTACGTTGCCAACTAATTGATTTAACTAACCTTTAACATCCCCACCTGACCTGGCGAATAGTTTGTTATTAAGCGTGAATAAATATGCAAATGAGCGCTAACTGCATGCTCAAAATTCAAACGTTTTGATTTTACATAGCGAGATTAAATAGGTAATCTGCCGCCCTCAACTTGTATGAGTATGCCAACTTAGTGCGACGTTAAAGATAGCTGTTAACTAAATTACACATCAAGAAAACCCAAGTTAAGGTAAATGAAGTGACTACAAAAACAACATACGGCATCAAGACGATGCTGACATTTATTATTCCGTCATTAATAGGCTTACTATTATTTATGACACCTATTAGCTACCATGACGCAATAACCATTCCTATTGCCATCGTATCGAAAAGCATGTTAAGTATTCTTGGTGACTCCGTTACCGCAATTGTAACTGGCGTTATTGTTTTTAGTACGGCGGTATCGGTATTAACGAAGCTGTTCAAACCAAAATTAATCACCGAGCATAGCTTTTTTAATTCGTTATTTAATGTCACCCCAGTTTGGTTGTTAGTTCGCTTATTAGGCGCGACGTTTGTGACATTAACGTTTTTAGAAGTTGGGCCAGAAGCGATCACTTCTGGTGGCACTGGTGCATTAATTCTAAATGACCTGTTACCTTCTTTATTTAGCGTTTTCATTCTAGCCGGTATGCTAATGCCATTATTAATGAATTTTGGTCTATTAGAGTTCGTTGGTACCCTGCTGACTAAAATTATGCGTCCGGTCTTCAATTTACCAGGTCGCAGTGCAGTCGACTGTATGACATCGTGGTTAGGTGATGGCAGTGTCGCTATCTTAATGACCAGCAAGCAATATGAAGCCCGCCTTTATACTCAACGTGAAGCTGCTGTTGTTGGCACCACGTTCTCTGCTGTTTCAATTACTTTTTCTTTAGTGGTTATTTCTCAAGTTAAATTAGAGCACATGTTTGTACCGTTTTATTTAACCGTTTGTTTTGCTGGTATTATGGCTGCGATAATCGTGCCTAAGCTGCCGCCATTGTCATGGAAAAAAGATCTGTATATCGATGGCACTGCACCTAAGCCAGACGACGAAGTTATTCCACAAGGCCATAACGTTTTCTCATGGGGCCTCGAGCAAGCATTAGCAAAAGCATCACAGGCTAATGGCTTTAAGCAAACGTTAAACGATGGCGTAAAAAATGCTGTTGATATGGTGTTTGGGGTTATCCCAGTAATTATGGGTATTGGTACCATTGCACTTATCATTGCTGAATACACACCTGTATTCCAGTACTTGGGCATGCCGTTTATTCCATTACTTGAATTATTGCAAATTCCAGAAGCTGTTAGCGCATCACAAACAGTAGTTGTTGGTTTTGCCGATATGTTTATTCCGTCAATTTTAGCGGGTTCAATTGAATCGGATATGACCCGTTTTGTCATCGCGGCGTTATCCGTTACCCAATTGATTTACCTAAGTGAAGTCGGCGCATTATTATTGGGCAGCAAAATCCCAGTAAACATCGCTGAATTGTTCTTAATTTTCATCCTAAGAACCTTAGTAACATTGCCAATCATTGCTGGTTTAGCGCACCTAATTTTCTAATTAGCGGTTCTAAGTTTCAGTTGCCCAGAGTAGTTCGCTACTCTGGGTTTCTTTTTGCCTATTTTAGCTTGAACTTATTAGCCGAACCACGCTACTGGCCCAAGCTAAACAGGCAGATAAAGGCGTAACAACACAAAAAGCACCATGCTAGTAATTAAGGTTAAATAAATACTGCTGGTTTTCTTCGCCACAACTATGGCGACAAGTGCTGCTAATAAATAAGGGTTGGTCGGGCTAAGGTTTAATTGACTGTCTTTAGCAAAGATTATTGGCACCCATATTGCGGTTAATACGGCTGGCGCACTAAACGTTAAAAAGTGGCCCATCTTAGGACCTATCCGTAATGGTAGGCTTGGATGTAAAAACAGATAACGACTGGTAAAAGTAATGATGGCTAATAGCACAATGGTCAGCAGATTCATTGTAATTCCTCGAGTGATTGTACATGGCACTTATTATTAATCACTAACTTCGCCTGAATTGTCGTCGTAAGGTACCCACAGTACATCGCGATAACCGATGCTAACACCAAGCCGAGCTCCCAGTTAAGCAACTTGAAAATAACAGATAACAGCGCAGCAACCACCACGGTCACGATCATGGCAACATTGACTATCGATGGAATGACCAAGGCTATAAAGGTGACTGCTATGGCAAAATCAAGCCCTAAATTGGTCAGATCTGGCAAGTAGCCGCCAGCGACAATACCAATCACATTCCACAGTAACCAGCTCAGATAAAAACTGCCGCCGGCGCCAAGTCCATAGACCAATTGCAGTTTCCCCCGCAACGATTTAGACTGGCCCGATAACGCAAATAATTCATCGGTTAATAAAAACCCAAGGCTGGCGCGCCAACGAAGCGGTAAGTGTTTTAACTTGTCTCGTAGCGCTAGCCCATATAAAAAATGCCGTGAACTGATAACAGTTGCTGTGAATAGAATGGTCACTAACGGCGCTTGTTCGTACATCAATTGAGTAACAATCAGCTGTACAGCGCCAGCAAAAACTAAAGCTGGCATTAATAAGGCTTCTAACGTACTAAAGTCACGTTGAATAGCTAACGAACCGCACAAAATTCCCCAAGGTAAAACGGCTAAGTTTAAGGGCAGCATATCTAATGCGCCTTGTCGTGCTCGATATAAATAGGCAGATTTTCGATTAAGTGCCATTGCATACTCCAAGATTAATCACTGAAGCTGCAAGCATCTCACTGCTGGGATACAAAAAATTGGATGTTATTGCACAGGGTTTACTCTATTGCGAGGGTAAACGGCGGCTAACTTGCCACCTGACGCGCATAATTACTTGGCGTAACCCCATTGGCTCTTTTGAAATGACGATGAAAATGACTTTGATCGTAAAAACCAATATCGGTCGCGACATCAACCACTTTATGTCCTTGGCGCAGCAAGGTTTTACTTTTACGTAACCGATGTTGAATTTGATAGGCATGTGGCGGTAAGCCATAACGTTTTTGAAATTGTCTAACCAGATAAAAAGGCGAAAAATCGGTTAAGGTTGCCAGTTGCTCCAAGGAAATTTGCTGATTCAAATTATCCTGAATATACTGACGGACCCATTCCATTTTGACATTTGAAGTGCGGGTATTATCGAGATCTTTGCTGGTTTTACCGTGTTTTAACATCAACCGGGTAAGCACACCATAGAGCATCGTTTCACGCAGCAATGGGTTGTCTGACAACGCAAGTGTCGTAAAAAGTTGGCTTAGTTGATTGGCCATTTGACTATCTTCAATCACTGCCTGGGGGAAATACGGCGCGAATCCGGACGCTAAACCGACATCTTCGGCCAATTGTGTAAATTGTGCAGGGGTTGGTGATAAGCCGCGATATGACCAACCGGCTTGGCTGGCAGATTGTCCGGTATGCACCTCATCGGCATTGACAATAATAATGCTACGCTCCGGCGCGATGTACTTAATACCCGCACTATCAAATACTTGAGCACCCTTTTCAATAACATTAATTGAATAAGTGTCGTGGCAGTGCTTAGAGAAATTATAATGACAAAAATTGGCGTCGACCATTTCAAGCCCACCAAGTTCTTGCAGGTGTTTAAACTGAACGCGCTCTGTTGCTGATGCCATAACACTAAACCATATAAAATTGACTACTGGGTAATGTAGCGTAAAACGCGCACAATTGTTTGTACAAAATTGCGCTTTTAGCCAATTTTTAGTAAACGTGAAACGAGCAGTCTTAACCGATAATCCTTGATGATTTTAATGACCTTGTATTTCCAACAAATAAACTATTTGACACTGGTCTAACCTGCTGAAAGAATGAATGTTCGTAAATTAATCTTACTGGGACGAGAATGAGTCACGTAGAATCAGAGCAAATAACATTTGAGTGTCAAGACAAATACCAGCTCACAGGCACTCTCTTTAAACCTAAAGGTGATCTGAAAGCTGCTGTGGTTATTGGCCCTGCGACCGGAATTAAGCGCCAATTTTACCGTCATTTCGCCACTTATCTCGCCGAGCATGGCTACGGTGTTTTAACCTTTGATAACCGTGGTATTGGCCAATCATTAGTTGGCCATGTCCGTGAAAGCAAAGCCTCGTTACAATGCTGGGGGGAACAAGATTTACCTGCTGCATTAACCGCATTAATCAGCCACTTCCCTGGTGTTCCCTACCATTTAGTGGGCCATAGCGCAGGCGGACAGCTGATTGGCTTAATGAATAACGCTGACCAGCTTAGCTCAATGTACACAGTGGCTAGCTCGTCGGGTCGCTTGAGTAACATGAAAATGCCTTACTGGTTTAAGGCGCAGTTTTTCATGAATCTGTTTATTCCACTTAACAATTTGTTATTTGGCCATACTAAATCTCAACTCGTAGGCATGGGCGAACCGCTGCCACAGGCTGTTGCTGATCAGTGGCGCCAGTGGTGTAATGGCCAAGGTTACGTTAAAACCGCATTTGGCCACAGCATTACAACTCATTATTATGATCAACTAACCTTGCCAACGATGTGGGTTAATGCAACCGATGACGACATTGCTAACCAAGAAAATTTAGCCGATATGTTATCGGTATTCAAAAAAATTAAAGTAGACACTCTAACGGTGTCACCACAAAAACCAGATCTGGCTGAAATAGGACACATGAAGTTCTTTAGTCGAAAATCACAAACCTTATGGCCCCATGCCTTAACATGGTTCCACCAGCACAACGGCACCAAAAACAACTCAACTAGTCAATCAAACGAATAGTTAACGATGCACGGCCACCAGCCATCCAATGTAATGCTTTACGTAATTCGGTCCATTTTGGTCGTTAACGCTTGTTTGATCTGCGGCCATTCACTATCAATAATCGAAAATAGTGCACTGTCTCTAACTGAATTATCACTTAAGATCTTTTGCTGACGCATGATCCCTTCAAAGGTTGCGCCTAAACGTAGAATTGCCGCGCGTGATTTTTCATTAAGTTTATGGGTTTTAAATTGAACACGGATTGCGCCAAGTTCTTCAAATGCATGTTTTAACAAGCAATACTTGGCATGCGTATTAATGTGACTGCGTTGATATTTAGGCGTAATGAACGTAAAGCCAATTTCTAAGTTTCGGTCTTCGCGGTGAATATCGCAATAGCGGGTACTACCGACAAAATCACCCGTCTGATTATCTAAAATAGCAAAAGCGACATGTTCACCGCTTGCCATCATGATTTGAGAATAGGCTAACCAGTCTTTCGTTGCCTCAAGCGAGCTGCATTTGTCTGGCAATGACCAACGCCAAATATCACTAAAACAACCCGCTTGATAAAATTGATTTAAATGCGCCATGCTTAACGGTCGTAAGGTGACTTTATCGGTCGTAAGGGTAATAGCTTGAGGTGTAAACATAAGTAGCTCCATAAAATGATTGGTTATATCTTGCACTATCATGGTATAAACAAAACAACCAGTTTTGAGTTTATTACTATACCAAACCAATGAAGACACTTAATTTAACGCTCGCCAAGAGTAAATTACCCGTATATTTAAAAATTGCCAATGCCTTGCGAACCGCCATTAATGCGGGTCATGTCGCGCCAAGTGAATCATTACCGTCTGCACGGTCGTTAGCCACGCAATTAAGCGTTAATCGACACACGATAATGGCGGCGTACCAGGAATTAGTTGCACAAGGGTGGGTTGAAACACAAGAGCGCCGAGCATACACAGTCGTACAAACGTTGCCGATAGCACATGCATTAGCTAAACACGCTGGCAAAGTAACTGATACACCACAACATCAATGGCGAGTGACCAAGTCTCTTCATGGCGAGTTAAACCAAAGCGCAGCTCAATATCAATTTAACTTTGCAGGCGGCTCGCCAGATGTTGAGTTATTCCCATTTAATGAATTTAAGAGCTATCTTCATAACGCACTGACAAAACCACCAATTGACGAATTGAATTATGGGAACAATCAAGGATTTAAGCCACTTATTGAGCAGGTTAGCACTTACCTTCGACGTGTACGATCGATTACCAACAAGGAAATAATTGTCGTTAATGGTACACAAGAAGCGCTCTATATTCTGGGACAAATATTGCTAACAACTGGCGATAAAGTCGCGGTTGAAAGTTTGGGTTATCGCCCGGCGTGGTCGGCATTACAAAATGCCGGCGCGCAGTTAATTGGGATCAAACAAACAGCACAAGGTATCGACGTAGAACACCTTGAACAGATGTTCAAACAACATCAAATTAGGTTGTTATACCTTACCCCATTGCATCAATACCCTACTACCACAACCTTATCTGCCGCTAAACGATTACAGATTTATCGGTTAGCGCAAGCGTACAACATTGCGATCATTGAAGACGATTACGATCACGAATTTCATTATGATAGTCAACCCTTAGCCCCGATGGCTGCGAATGACCCATCTGGTTTAGTTATTTACCTCTCGAGTTTTTCAAAAATAATGTTTCCGGGTATCAGGTTAGGCGTCATTGCAGTTGATAAGACTTTGTTGCCCCATATCGTCAATTACCGCGCTATTGTCAATCATAAAGTTAATGTGGTGATCCAAGATGCCATAGCAAGGTGGATGAAGCACGATGGGTTTGAGCGTCATTTACGTAAAGCCACTCGAATTTATCAACGTAGACGCGACTGTATTATTGAACAGCTCAACAGTTTTAAGGCACAAGGCATTGATCTTGAGTTCAGCGTGCCCGCAGGCGGCATGGCCTTGTGGCTTAATGTGGGTCACAATGCTGAGCGTATTGTTGAGTTAGCCAAAGCTAAAGGTGTTTTTTTGGTGGCTGAAAGTGCTTTCCACCTTGATAGTAGCAATAACCAAGACAGGTTTATTCGGATAGGATTTGCCGGACAAAATGAAACGAACATTAAGCAAGGTTTATTAACGCTAAAACCGTTGTTCAATAAAAGACATCGAGCATAAATTGATTTATAAGCTGGCGTTAATCGATCATTAATTAACGCCAGCCAACAAGATTATCTGAGTTTATTAAGCACACCAAGATCGTTAATCACTTGCTTGCCTAACTGAACATTATCAGCCGAACCTGATACGGCGTTACGCGTATCTTCAACCAGTTCACCCATGTTATTTAAGATCTGATTAGCATCATCTACTTGTGAATTAACGCGATTAATCACGGCATCTGCTGCGCTGTTACTTTCAACCGATAATGAATGCACTTCACTTATGTTAGCTGCGATATTAGACGTTATGTCGCGACTGGCTTCAATACTGCTAATAACAGATTTTTGTTGGGCGATAATATCATCTGAAATACCCATTATTTGGTTCATTTCTTCGTTTATTTTTTCAGCAGAGTCATTGGCGGTGCCGGCCAGTGCCCGAACCTCATCGGCTACCACGGCAAAGCCTCGACCATGCTCTCCAGCTCTTGCAGCCTCAATCGCAGCGTTAAGTGCTAGCAGGTTTGTTTGGCTAGCAATATTTTTGATTGATTCCACCAGCTGAGAGATGTTTTTATTGTTATTAGTTAATCCTTCCAGCAACGCGGTAAATTCTGAAATATTTTGTTCTGCAGTTGAAATCTTATCCGACAAAACATTAAGTTGTTCAATGCTAGTCGCACTTTTATTGACGGTTAACTCAGAAGCAGACACTGATACAGCAGATAAATCGGAAATTTCGGCCGATTGCTGGGTCAAGTGTTGAACCAATTGATAATTATTTTCAATATGTTGTAAGCGCGCAGAGGATGCTTGATTAACTGACTGTGCATTATCAGTGATTTGACGAATGTTCTGTTGAACCGGGCTTGCAATTAACAGATCTAACAACGCGGCTTTGCGAGTTAACAGCTCCAGTTGATCTTTAAGGATTACCGTTTCGTTGGCAGCAACTGGGTTTTTGGTGGCAAAATACATAAATTATCCATTAATTAAATAAACACAACTAAATACTACAAGTAAATAACCACCTTCAAAGGGACTAATTACACCAAGAATATAACATCACCATGATTTATCCTGTAACAAGCAGTTTACCTACAGCTGGATAAATCTTCAATCAACGCCGTCATTATTTAGCGATGTATCGAGTTAGCTTTTAGCCAGTTTAGTTCTATCTAATAACTAATGAGTCACAGGACAATCGCGCTTACATGATATTATTGCTAATTATTTAAGCACAATATTTAACGAAGTCCATCTAATCAGCCCATTAATATTTGTGTGGTTTAGATATTCAAGGAACATTAATGACTGTTACAAACGCCAATACCGCCCCATTGCAGGACATATTGCCCTTTGGCGCTAACGGCATTACAAGTAATGAACAATACAAACAAGCGTTGATTTTAGTAACAACGGCTGATTATAACCCCCTAGTAGAGCGGCAGTTAACCATGGCTATCTCAGCCTATGAAGCCGAACATAAAGATCAAGATCAGCAACTCGATGATGCAAGAAAAGTAATGGAACGCCTTTGTGATACGCCTAGCAATCATATTTCGTTTAGTCGCTATGAAGCGATCACTATGATAACCCTAGTGTCTGTGGCGGTTATATTAGCAAAGAATTATTGGGTATAAGTCAATACTCTCATTACGACGACACCACGAAAATTAGTAACAGCTATTGAGTACAGGTTTTAACTGTCTGGGGCAAACAATACGTTAGCCCTGTATTTATTATCTTCGGCACTTCTTCGCCGTCGGTTAACATCTTTAGCACAATGGCACTGCGTTTCCCCATTTCATAGGGTCTTTGTCCGACATTAAGCGTTGCTAGTCCTTCGGTCAGAAACTCTAGTTGCGCCAAAAAAGTAGTATCAATATTCGCTATAATTAATTCCCCTGATTTAATAGCAGCTTTAAAAGGTGTTATTACTTTTCGATATTTCGCAGGCAAAAATTGACCGCCGCCGCCAGTGCTAATGAAAATGTTAACCTTGAACACATCTATCGTTCTCACCATCTGTCTTAGTGCTCGGTCATAATCACCAAAATGTCTCAGTGGACAGCCAAATGAACTTTTCCAAATGCCTTGGTCTTGAGCGCTGTTAGTCATGCCATCGGTGATACCTCTATCAATTGCTGCTTGGGCACAATCTTTTATGACTAAACACTGACTAGCCATCCTGCTCACCCCTTTGTATTACTAAATGAATAGGACTAAATATATAAGATTAGATCTTGCATTGAGATAGTGGCAGTGCTTAAATTAAATGAACTACATGGATAGTAGTTGAGCACTAATAAGGATTTTAGAGCGACCCCTCTTACGTTGTATCTCTAAGCTCATACTCCATAAATTATAACTCGTTATCATCATTCTTATGCGTTGTTAAGCCATCCTTGGCATTAGCACACCGTTTTAACACATAAAGTTTTGATAACAGCTAAACCCCCGGTTCATTTGTTTACACGATTAATGACTTGGTAAATTTAGGGATAAATATGATTAGTCGCAGAAAGTTTATTAAATCAGTTTCAGCAATGGGCGCTTCGTATGCCTTAGCCAGTAGTGCTATTTATGCAGCCCCCAAGAAAAGAACCTTACGGATCTTAGGCACCCATGTCACCTTGCAAGATGAAATCCGTAAGCAAGCCGAAAAAGATTTAGGTATTACGCTCGAATTTGAACCCGGCGGCAGCTCGCATGTATTACAAAAAGCTGCTTCACGACCCGGTTCTTTTGATTTATACGAACAATGGTCAGACAGTATCAACATATTGTGGGAAGCAGATGCCATTCAGCCTATTGATGTATCGCGCTTAACTCACTGGGATGAAATTAATAACCTAACCAAAACCGGTCGAATAACCCCTAATGCCAGAATTGGGGCCGGTGATGCGCCCTTTAAAATCCTCAATGTACAAGAAGACGGCACCCTAGGCGAAAAACACACCGGTAAAATATCCTTCTTGCCTTACGTCCATAATGTTGACTCGTTCGGTTATAACACCCGTCATATTGAACGCGGCATTGCCTATGAAACCGAGAGCTGGGCTTGGCTGCTTGATGAACGATGGCATGGCAAGGTCGGTTTGGTCAATGCGCCAACCATTGGCATCTTCGATATGGCACTAGCGGCACAAGCAAAAGGCCTGATGACATTCAAAGATATCGGACAAATGACCCGACCCGAAGTCGATAAATTATTCGACATTCTGATTGGTTATAAAAAACGCGGCCACTTTAATGGAATTTGGAACAGTGTGCCTGAGTCGGTCAATTTAATGAGCAGTAATAATGTGGTGATCGAAAGCATGTTCTCCCCCGCGGTATCGACACTTAACAAAATGAATATTCCCGTTGCTTATGCGGCGCCCAAAGAAGGATTCCGCGCATGGCATGGTGTGATGTGTCTGTCGAGTGAAGCAGATGACGAGGTTAAAGACATCGCGTATGAGTACATGAATTGGTGGTTGTCTGGTTGGGCTGGTGCCTTTATCGCTCGCCAAGGATATTACATTTCAAATCCCGAGCGTTCACGCGCTCACCTCAGTCAAGATGAGTGGGACTATTGGTACGATGGCAAACCGGCAAGAACAGACTTAATGGGCACAGATGGCAGCATTGTCGTTGCCAAAGGCGCTTTTCGCTCTGGTGGTTCATATCAACAACGCTTAAGTAATGTCGCCGTGTGGAATACGGTAATGGATACCTATGAATATAGCCTGGCACGTTGGTATGAATTTATCGTGTCTTAATTCCAGCTGAGCAATCAACGGTGACCAAATAGATTATGAAAATAGGAACACGATTAAATTTTGGGTTTGGCGGCATCATCTTAGTGATATTAACGACATTCTTTATCAGTCATTTTTCACTGCAACGAATGAACAATACCCAGCAGACATTAAAGTCCTCATCAAAATTTTATAATGAAATTGCCGAGGTTGATTCGATGATCGAACAGCTGCAGCGTTACATTATTTTATATGCTGATGCTGGTATGTCTTCTATTTTCGATAAGGTGACCCATTTATCCGTCGAGTTAACCGAAAAATTAGCCTTTATAAATCGTGCCCAGGCCAATACTGCACAACAAAATAAAATTTTGTTGAATATGCAGCAATCTATCGTTCTGTTGACCGAACAATTTGTCAGGGCAGCAGAGGACCGAAGTGAACGGGACCTGTTACTACATGGCACTTCTTTAGCGCTGATTGACCGCCTTGAACTCGCCTTTGCTAAACTAATCGGTGATGAACAATTGTCTGAACAGCTAAAGTATCAATTATTGGCCAGTCAGATGAACGTGCTTAGTGCGCAGAAATCAATGCTGTTATATGTGACGAGTCCTGATTCTAAACGCTCAAAAGACAGCCGCAAACGGCTATATCAAGCACTGCAGCTACTAATTTCAGTAAAACCACAATTAGAACAGCTCGGCAAACAGGGCATTGCTCAGGGTATGATTGCCGACCTACGTAGTTATAAAAGTAAGTCGGCTCAAATTTTTCGCCTTACTCGAGGTTATCTGTTTATCTTCAATGGTGTAATAGCAGGTCAAGCCAGTGAGTTTTCACGTAGCTCTAACGAACTAAAAAACATTTCATTAAATCAACGCGAGCTGTTGTTTTTGGAGTTTAACCAACGGGTCAATAAGTTTTCAGATACCTTAAAAATTTCCGCGGCACTGTCTGTCATCATGGGATTATTTTTCGCCTGGTATACTGCGCGTGGTATTGTCGACCCATTACATCAAATTACCACGACATTAAGCTCATTATCTAAAGGGTTGGATGTTGAACAAATCCCCGGTTTACAATATAAAAATGAAATTGGCGCAATGGCCAAATCAGCCCAAATATTTAAAGAGAAAAATAATCAAACCGAGCAATTGTTAATTGAAGCAAAGCAAACGGCGCAAGTATTACTTGAAAATCGCCAAGAATTAAAGCTACATCAAGAAAACCTCGAAGAGATGGTTCACCAAAGGACGCAACAACTTGAACAAAGTATTGTGACCTTAAAGGAAACCCAAACGCAGCTGGCAAAGTCAGAACGGATGGCGACCATAGGTAACATGGTACAAGGCGTCGCTCATGAGCTTAATACGCCGGTCGGATTAGCACTAACCGCTGCAACTCATATCTATTCGGACAGCAACATCATGGCGGACAAAGTTAAAGATGGTAAGTTAACCAAAGATTCATTAACCGAGTATTTAGACTCGACGATAAGCTTAACCGATTCAATGTCGACTAGCCTTGAAAAAGCCGCCCAACTGATTAAATCATTTAAGTTAGTGTCGGTAAATGAACACCAAGAGCATCTGCAACAATTCAATCTTAAAGATCATTTAAATAATTTATTGGCCAGCATGCGGCGCAGTATTGATAAAAAGTTTCATATCAGCAACCTAATTGCTGATGATATTGTGATTGATAGTTACCCAGGCGTCTTTTACCAAATTTATACCAACTTCATGAATAACTCGATATTACATGGATTTGATGGTCTAGATCAGGGTGAAATTACGATTAGTGCCGTGATTGACGGGGAGAATTTAATTCTAGATTATCGCGACGATGGCATTGGCATGGATAAGCAAACCCAGAACAACCTGTACGAAGCTTTTTTTACCACTAAACGTGCTAGAGGCGGAACCGGGCTCGGCATGAATATTGTTCAGGCCTTAGTCAACGATAAACTGCATGGTGTAATAAAGCTAACATCTGAGCTGGGTGAAGGCACCCAGTATACCTTAACCCTGCCTTTAAAAGCGCAGAGTAGTCATGCTGAGGTGACTTCACCAGAAACACTTTCAGCCAATGTTAACAGCTAATCATTTATTGGAGTCATAAAGATGGACAATTATTTGTTTGCCGGTGAGCTGGCCATCGAACCAGCGACACAGCAACCCGATATTGCCAGCAATAAATCGAGCTGGAAAGTACTTATTGTTGACGATGAACTTTTAGTCCATAAAGTCACAAAAGCTGTGCTGGGTAATGTCGTCATCGATGGCCGTAATGTTAACCTAATCAGCGCCTACACTGCTAAAGAGGCTTTGGAACAGCTCACCACCCACGATGATATTGCCGTCATATTCCTCGATGTAGTGATGGAAACTGAAGACGCCGGATTAAGACTGTGCAAGACTATTCGTGAAGATCTTAACAATGACATGGTTCAAATCATTATCCGCACCGGACAGCCTGGTGCTAACCCTGAAAATGAAGTGATTTTAAAATATAAAATCAATGATTATAAAGAAAAAACGGAGATTTCAGCTCAAAAACTTTTTACTTGCCTAGTCAGTGCCCTGCGCTCTTATCAAAATTTAGTCAAAGTTAAACAAAACAAAGCTGGGCTAAATAAAATTATTGTCGCAACCCAGCAGTTAAGCAAAGTCAATTCAGTGCCATTATTAATGGACGGCGTCTTAAGTCAGCTGGTTACACTGATCGATTACTGTGAGCGCTCATTTGTTTTTGAAGTAAAGAGTAACGGCCAGCCTAATAACAAGGTCGACATTGAAAATGTTAGCTTAATGTCCTGTTTTGGCGGTGACGATATAGCCGATTTGGACGCATATATAACCGCATTGAAACAGCGCGTTATTATCAGCAATAGCCCAGAGCAATCATTGAGCAAGAAAAAAGAGTATTTAGCTCGGTTTTATTTTGGACCACAAGATCAATACATTCTCTATTTAGAAGCTGGTCGTCCGCTGACCCGCTTAGATTTAGAACTGTTAGCAATATTCTCGAGTAACATTCAAGTGGCGGTTGATAATCTTTGCGCATATCAACAACAAACACAATCACAGCAAGATAATATAACGCATTGCATTAATATATTGAATCGAGCCAACATCCCGCAAAATGATCAATTGCATAACGTCGCCAAGTTAGCTTATCAGTTAGCGTTAGACTTTGGATTAGAGCCAAGTGTAGCAACGGATATCAAACACGCCCTGTTGTTTAATCGTGATGCTCAACTGCTGGGTAATTATCAACGCCAACCCGCTGATACTCATGATGTAGTCGACAATATGCATCCATTAAATGATAGCCAATTGTTGATTTTACAAAACATATTGCAACAACAAGGTGAAAATTTTGATGGCAGTGGCCAACCCAAACAACTGAGCGGCACTGAAATAGCAATCGAAACTCGAATTGTGGCGTTAGTCCGAGTATTTGATAGCTTAAGTCATCGCTATGATCATGAGAAAGCTTGGCCTAATGGTGACGTAGCGGACTTGTTAACCAAGCAACACCTAGCCCATTATGATCCCAAACTTGTGGCTTTATTAATTAAAAACATTGAAATTTATCATCGATTACAGTTTTTTGACCACGCTTATTAAACAACTGTAATCGACCAGATTAAGACGGAAAACACTTGCTTGTTTGAAGTGTTAAGCACAAATGGAGTATGTGATGAGTGAATTTTTGTTTGCTGAAGAAGCACCGGATAACGTAACACAACCACAACCTGCTGAAGCGCAAACACCGCACCAGTATTGGGATATATTAATAGTAGATGACGATGCTGCTGTCCATAACATTACAAAAACGGTGCTTAGGTCAAAAGAAATTGATGGTAGAAAATTGCGTTTTCACAGTGTTTTCAGTGGTTACGAAGCGACCCAATTGTTAAAAACACAATCTGATTTTGCGGTTATCTTACTAGACGTTGTGATGGAAAGTGACCAAGCCGGCCTCGACGCTTGTCGGATTATTCGCGAAGAGCTCGCGCTAAACACGGTGCGTATTATTCTACGGACAGGACAACCGGGCAGCACCCCGGAAGAAGAAGTTATTTTAAAATATCGGATTAACGATTACAAAGAAAAGAATGAGCTGACCGCCAGTAAGTTGTTTTGTTCAATCGTTACGGCAGTGCGCTCATACCAGGATTTAGTCTCGTTAGAACAATCTAAAATACAGTTAATGATTGAAAAGGAAGCGGTTGAAGAGATCAACGCTGAAATGGCCGAGGTCGCATTGCAAATAGAAGAAAATGTCAAAGCACTTGAGCTTTCAAATCGCTATAAATCTCAGTTTTTGGCCAATATGTCACACGAGTTACGAACACCACTGAACTCTATTTTAATTTTGTCGCGCTTGTTAGCCGACAACGATGAAGCCAACTTAGAACCAGATCAAATTGAGTCGGCCAAAATTATAAATAACAGCGGCGCCGAACTTTTGGCGTTAATTGAGGATATTCTAGAGCTTTCACAACTTGAAACGGGTCAATTAAGTGTCAACTATGACAATTTCTATATTAGCGATCTAACCGAGGTGCTTAAACAAGAATTTAGCGTCTTAGCACACAATAAAGCATTAGAATTTAATCTGACATTAAAGGGGGATTTACCCGAGATGTTTCGGGTTGATCTGCAAAAGGTTAAGCAAGTTTTGAGCAATTTAATTGGCAACGCAATTAAATTCACCAATAATGGCAGTGTTTCTTTGTTCATGGAATATCGTGAACACCCTCGCAAATCAATTGTTTTTAAAGTCGTAGATACGGGCATTGGCATTGCGGAAGATCAGCTCGAGGGTATTTTTAAAAGCTTTCAGCAAGTCGACGGCTCGACATCGAGGCAATATGGCGGTACCGGATTAGGCTTAGCTATTTCTAAAGAGATCGTCAAGCTTATACAAGGCACGTTGACCGTAACTAGCCAATTAGACAGCGGCAGCACTTTTACCCTGACCTTACCATTAAAAGAATTTACACTGCCCAATAAAACCATCCAGGCCCAAAGCACTCGGGTAATTGATCACCCGGCAATGGTCGGTAAGGAGGTTTTAATTGTTGACGATAATCCGCGCAACGTCTTTTCCTTAATCCAAGGGTTAAAGCCCTTTAATATGAAAATTACGGTGGCAGAGAATGGCCAAGACGCCTTAGATAAGTTAAATACTAACCCTACCATCGATATCGTGCTGATGGACATTATGATGCCTATCATGGACGGTAATACCGCGATTAAAAAAATTCGAGAACAATCAAACTACGCCATGTTACCCGTTATTGCGATTACCGCTAAGGCAAGCCGGGCTGACCAATTAGAAGCAATTGACTCTGGTGCCAATAATTGCATGGCTAAACCTGTCGATATCAATGCATTGACAAAATTAATGGCGAGTAATCTGATGGCTATATAAAATGACTGTAATTGGACCTTGCGCCACGGACTGCAACGAGGTCAAATAGCTATTCTCATTTAATAGTCGTGTTATACGTGGATTAGATAATCAAACATGTAAGCTCGACCTTAGCTACAAGGCAAAACAATGTACGTACTCATCGATATCATGGTGTCACCTAGTGGCGTTGGAATTTCAGTGTCTCCTTATGTCGCCATGTGCCAAAAAATTTTTGAACGGTCAGGCTTAACCCATACCATGCACGGATTTGGCACTAATGTCGAAGGCGAATGGGACGAGGTAATGGCGGCGGTCAAACAATGCCATAAAACGCTGCATCAGTCGGGCGCTGTACGGATCACCAGCCACCTAAAAATTGGGACTCGCACTGACCGCGAGCAAACTATGCTCGACAAAATCACCAGTGTGAATTCCAAATTAACCAGCGACTAAATCAAAAGCTAGGTTACAGATTAGTTCAAACCATGTTTGGTTAATTTACGCGAAATAGTCGCATTAGATACCCCAAGGCGCTCAGCTAATTTTCGGGTCGACGGGTAATGGTTGTACAGCTGGGCCAAGAGCTCTTTTTCATACTGGCCCACCGCGTGTTCCAATGAATTTATTGACTTAGCATCGCCCAATGGCACAGTCAATTCATTAGTGAATTGGGATAAACACAGCTCTTGTGGGGTAATTGTGGGGCAATCCGTTAATGCCAAGGTCCTAAATATCACATTTTGTAACTGCCTAATATTACCTGGCCACGGTGCTTTTTTTAGCAGCGCAATCGCCTCATTGGAGAAATGTGGTGGGCTGATATTTATTTGGTGGGCGGCATTTAAACAAAAGCGTTCAATTAAAGCCGGAATATCCTCCGATCGCTGCCTTAATGGCGGTAAACTCAAACTAAGCACGTTCAGGCGGTAAAATAGATCTTCTCTAAAACTGCCTTGCTGCATCATCATATTCAAATCACGATGAGTCGCGCAGACAATTCGGACATTAACGTTAATTTCACGGCTGCCACCAATGCGTCGAAAACTGAATTCTTGCAAAAATCGTAATAGCTTTGCTTGCAAATATACTGACATTTCACCAATTTCGTCTAAAAAAATCGTGCCAGCTTCGGCCAATTCAAACAATCCGGGTTTACCACCACGTTTGGCGCCAGTAAACGCGCCGGGGGCATAACCGAACAATTCACTTTCTAACAGGTTCTCGGCTAAACTCGCGCAGTTAATCGCTAAAAATGGCGCTTTGGCCCGGGGACCTGCGTCATGCAGTGCCCTCGCGAGCAATTCTTTACCGGTGCCAGTCTCCCCAACCACCAGCACCGGTAAGTCTAATTGAGCAAAACGAATAGTTTGTTGACCAATCAGTTTCATCTGCTGGCATTGGCCAACCATCGACTCAATGTTGGTATCAGGTTGGTGACCGATCGCCGAAATTTGCTGCCCTAATCGTTGTGGGCTACGTAAAACGATTACCGCGCCAGTCGTTGTATCATGGGTTCTAACGGGGCTTATATCCATTAAATACTGTTTATTGGCGCAACACACCTCAAAACACTCACCGTCATTAGGTAATAATCGTGCCAATGGCACAGCGATTAACTCGGTGATATTACAACCGGCAATCTGATCTTTATCAAGCTCAAAGGCTCGCTGGGCAGCACTATTTGCAACTAAAATGGTGCCACACATATCGATATCTAACAGCGGATCAGGCAACTTTGATAATAATGCATCAAGATGTTTACGCTTTAATTCGCTCGGTAACAAGTCTATTTCGACAACTTGCTTAACCCCAGCGATGTTATGCAGCAGCGTGCTGACTTGATTGAAACTAGCACCCTGGGGATCAAAATGGACAAATATTTTCTTGCTAACCATCTCAAGCGCAGTCAGATCCCAGCCTTGGCAGCCAATGCTATTGAGGATCTCTTGGGTCATGCCTGGTCGATCTTGACAGTGAATATCTAATCGCATCGTCTCTTTATCATATATGTAACATGTTACCAAAATGTAACACAGTAATTAAAGACGACCAAGCGTAGCTAATAAGCACTCTCGCTAACACCGCAAACAATCTATTACAGGATTTGCCACACACCTACTACACAAGCCGTTACAAAAATGTAACGTTCGTTAGACCAACAGCACTCAACCTCCTTGTAACTTATTGTAATTTGGTCACTTATTGTTTTGGCAAGCTTTATGCTTGGTAAAGTAATGCGCAGTTGCATTATCAGTTCGAACGGCACAGGATTTTGGTGACCGACTATAATAATAAGGGAAAATAATGAGTTATAAAATTGAAACGCAAGTAGTACACGCTGGCAGAATTGACGACCAACAATTTGGTTCACTAGCGACACCTCTTTACCAAACGTCTACTTTTATTTTTAAAGATGCTGCCCAAGGTGCTGCGCGTTTTAACGGCGATGAACCCGGTTATATATATACCCGACTAGGCAACCCAACGACCCGACAATTAGAGCAAAAACTTGCGGTATTAGAAGGCATGGAAGACGCAGCTGCGACAGCTACGGGCATGGCAGCAATTTCTGCCGCGGTGATGACAAATGTTCAAGCTGGAGACCATATCATTGCATCAAGAGCGTTATATGGCTGCAGTTTTGCCTTGTTTAGTCATATGTTAACTAAATTTGCAGTGGAAGTGACCTTTGTCGATATGACGGTGCAAAGTGAACTAGACGCGGCGGTCAAACCCAATACCAAATTAATATTTCTTGAAACACCGATTAATCCAACCCTGCTGGTCATCGATTTAGCGATGGTTGCCACCTTCGCTAAAAAACATAACTTAATTTCAATTTGTGACAATACTTTCCTGACCCCTATATTACAGCGTCCTGCTCAATTTGGTTTTGATATCGTGGTGCATAGCGCGACAAAATACCTTAATGGTCATGGCGATGTCGTCGCTGGCATTATTTGTGGCACCCAATCGATGATCGAAACCATTAAACTAACCGCCCTTAAAGACATTGGTGGCACCATTAGCCCCCATGACGCTTGGCTTATTCTACGGGGCTTGAAAACCTTGCATATTAGAATGAAGGCGCACTGCGAAAACGCCCAAAAGGTGGCGCAGTACCTAGAACAACATCCGATGATTACGCAAGTATATTATCCTGGGTTAACAGGCCATCAAGGGCATAAATTTATCGGTAAGCAAATGTCTGGGGCTGGTGGCGTTGTTTCTTTTGAGATCAAGGGCGATTTAAACCAAGGCATGAAGATGATTGATTCGACTGAGTTGTTCGCCATAGCCGTAAGCTTAGGCGATGCTGAATCTTTAATCCAGCATCCAGCGTCAATGACTCACAGCCCCTATACTGCGCAAGAAAGAGCAGCCGCGGGCATCAGTGATTCGTTAATCAGAATTTCGGTGGGTCTTGAACATCCGGACGATTTAATCACAGATTTAGATCAAGCATTAATCAAAGCAATGGCTGCACCGTTACAGCAAGTAGGTAGTTAGCCGCGACCCTATGTTATTGTGCTGCGCTTGGGGGCGCAGCGCCAATACCATTAAGTGCAGCTATACCAAGCGCATTAGTTTAGTTCTAACTGAACTGCTTCAACAATGGCCGTTGGTTTTTCAAGGTATAACGAGTGATTTAACAACACGGCTTTGTCTTCGGTTAGCAACAAAAGCGCCGGGAATGCTGTCGTCCCGATATGTTCTTGCAACTCTGCAACTTCTGACAACACGTGATCAGCATCTTTACTAATACTGTCCTTAAATACCTTGGTTGGTGGTGACAATTTAAATTGCTCGATGATGGCAGCGAAGTCTTGCTGGTCACGTAATGGGTTACCTTCTATAAAGTGAGCATGTTGCAACGCATTTAACACCGCTAAGGCATTAGCTGGTTGTTTGCTAATCATCCACGCCATCAGATTGGCACTAAGCGTCGAATCTTGAGGCTTATTAGCTTGGCTTATGTAAGCTTTACCGAACTTGACGGTACTTTGGTCAACCACAGCTTCTGCTTGCTGCAAACCTGCACTGTCGGTGCCATCATAATGGCCACAGTGCCATAAGTTAATCGTAAATTCAGGGTAAGCTTTGGCGATAGCGTTGACCAATGAGGTTGATGCATAACTCCATGGGCAATGAGAGTCGTAGACAAAATATAATTGAGCAGACATGACGAGGTTCCGTAAGATGGAAAAATTACGTTGATCTTAAATACTTTATGCGGGTTATTCAATTGCTAGCGCGTATTTTATTGCTGACAACCTCACATTGTTAGCTCAATTCATTCGTGACCTGCCATGCGCAACGAGCGATCCGATAATATTGATCCTGAATTGTAGAATGGTTGATTTGAGAAAAATCACTGACCAAGCGCAGTGTATTAATCGTTGTGATAATAATAATGACTCTCACTGCTATTACAACTTACTTATAATTATCAAGTATATAGGCAGAACGGTTATGCTTAATTGGTCTTTGTGCTGGTTAAAAAACGCCCTATAATGAGTCAATATCCATAACCTCAAACAAGGTATTAAACGATGAAAAGCTCGAGCAATATACTTAGTGTATTAAATCAAATGTTAACCTTGGAATTGACGTCTATTAATCAATTCTTTTTACATGCTCGTATATTTAAGAATTGGGGTCTTAATGAGTTAGATGAAAAAGATTACAAGAAATCTATTTTAGATATGAAACAAGCAGATAAGCTAATTGAACGGATTTTATTCCTTGAGGGCTTACCTAACTTGCAACAACTTGGTCGCTTGCGTATTGGTGAGCATACCGCAGAGATGTTGCAATGCGATTATGACTTTGAGCTAGAACAAATTGCCGCGCTGCGCAGTGCAATTGAATTATGTGAAAAGAGTGAAGATTATGTCAGCCGTGAAATCTTAGAGAAAATCCTTGAGCAAGAAGAGGAACATGTCGATTGGATTGAGTCGCAACAATTCCTGATCGATAACACCGGTATCGAAAACTATCAACAATCAATGATGGAGGATTAACATGAAAGGTATTCAAGTGGTCGTTGACCACCTCAACAAGCAGTTAACACTAGAATTGTCCTCTATGGATCAATATCTAGCTCATTCGAAAATGTATGAAGATTGGGGCATTGTAAAATTACATGATCATTTAGCGCATGAATATGAAGAGGAACTTGGCCATGCTAAACGCTTAGCCGAACGGATCCTATTTTTAGAGGGCGACGCTGATACCGCCTCTAGAGTACCGATTAAGGTAGGCAGTAATGTCAAAGAAATGCTCGAAAATGATCTCGGAGCAGAACAAGTGGTTGCTGCGAGCTTACGTAAAATAATTGGTGTTTGCGAGCAGCAGCAAGATTATGTAAGCCGTGACATCTTGGTTGATTTACTCGATGACACCGAAATGGACCATATATATTGGCTCGAACAACAACTGGGTTTAATAGACAGAGTTGGCTTGCAAAACTACATCCAATCTCAAATGAGCCCGAGTATCTAGCTGGACTAATTAGTCACAACCTTGAGCAATTAAGCCCATCAAACAAAGTAACGGTGATGGGTTTAGTCATGTATTAAACCAGGATTTTTTAACATTATTTTCTCTGTTGTACTAAAGTGTTGCCATTTGAACAGAGCCAACACTATTAGTTCCTGCCATTATCAAATACTAGCATTACCTAATACTGCTGTTGATTAGCTTACTCTTGGCGAGCTTATTTGACTACAAAGTCTATGTTGTTCAAGTGTAAAGTGCATGGTGTTCTCGTGTAAAGTCATCTACAGTTAATGCCGTCAGCGCTGTGCTGTTAATCTTTCTTTACTCATTTATTACAGGAACACCTATGAATAGGATCAAACACCTAGCCGTCGCCTCGATGGTTATTATCTTGGCTGGCTGTAGCTCTCTACAACAAATGTCTAGCCAAATACTTAAACCTCAAGCGGCATTTAAATCGTTATCAGTTGGCAAAGTTTCAGCTAAATCAATCGAATTATTGCCCGTTATAGCGATTACTAACAACAGTATGCTACCGATCCCCGTTAATAGTATTAATTACCAATTAAGTCTCAATAACCAACAACTGCTCAATGGCATGTCAAAAGATATCGGCACCCTGCCCGCTAATGGCACCAAAGATGTCACCCTGGCGCTAGCACTAACCAATAAATCATTATCTGCGTTGCAGCAGTTGTTGTTTAAAAACGGTCAAGTTGATTATCAGATCAGCGGCAGCATTAATGTTGTTGGCTTCGACATTCCATTTGAAAAACAAGATACTTTATATCTACCTAAGGTAAGTGTTAGCAACATTACTGTTGGCAAAGCTAATTTTAAAGAGGTAGCGCTAACTATCGAGCTCGAGATCGACAACAAAAATGATTTTAACTTACCCTTAGATAATTTAAGTTACCGCGTGTCGAGCAATGCAACCGCTTTATTTGAGGGCGCTTTACAAAAAACAGCACTAGACTCAGGAAGCCAAAAGATTAGTTTACCAATAAAAATAAAACCCAATATGTTATTTTCAAATATATTTAGTCTTCTGAGCAAGCCCAATGTGCCATTAACGATTGAGATAAATAGTCCGTTATTTTCGGTAAAAAAACAACAGACCATCAATTTAGGTCAATTATTTAAATAGTGCTAATAAAGCAGCAATTTTAGGTCGGTTGGTCAGACCTGTTATTGCTGCTTTAGTCTTGCCATTCCACAGCGACTGAATAGTTATTTATATTTTTCGTCATTTTATTACGTAAAATAGTCGCTTAAAGCACAAACTTTAGTCTATTTTGGTTAAATATTCGGTTTTGGGCACTACAGTATTTCAAATATTTGGGTATACTACGGCCCACGTTTATAAAATGTTTCATCCGATGACTTAAATGCTGGAATAAAGTTAACCAAACGTTACTTTAGTTTGAGTCATTGCGTTTTTACTGAAAATTTTAGGGAAATAAAATGTCAAATAAAAAAACTATCTATTACACACTGACTGATGAAGCTCCTTCATTAGCGACCTGTTCACTGTTACCAATTTTCCGCACTTTCGCCTCAGCGGCCGACATTGATGTAAAACTAAGTGACATTTCACTCGGTGCGCGTGTATTAGCAGCATTCCCAGAGAATTTAACAGCTC
The DNA here is from genome assembly GCA_013214945.1 of Gammaproteobacteria bacterium. Taxonomy (NCBI): domain Bacteria; kingdom Pseudomonadati; phylum Pseudomonadota; class Gammaproteobacteria; species Gammaproteobacteria bacterium. The sequence continues at coordinate 48,510 of JABSRT010000020.1, read as the reverse complement.
AGCAACAGGTTGAAGATGGTCTTATATTTTTAGGTCAATTAACTCAAGATTCTGATGCTAACATCATCAAATTACCTAATATCAGTGCTTCTGTTCCACAGTTAGTTGATTGTATTAAAGAGTTGCAAAGCCAAGGTTACCATATTCCTGATTTAAGCCTTAACCCACATACTGAAGAAGAAGCAGCGATCGCTGCTCGTTATTCGAAAATTCTTGGTAGTGCGGTAAACCCAGTATTGCGTGAAGGTAATTCTGATCGTCGTGCTCCACCGGCGGTAAAGGCTTACGTTAAAAAATTCCCACACTCGATGGGTAAGTGGAGCCAAGCTTCACGTACTCATGCTGATTTCATGCGTGAAGGCGATTTCTTCTCAAGTGAGCAGTCTGCTACCGTTGAAAATGCAACAGATGTCCGAATTGAATTTACCCCAACGGGTGGCAATGTAAAAGTGATGAAAGAATTATCACTTGAGCAAGGTGAAATCATCGACGGCATGTTCATGAGCAGCAAAGCTTTAGACAAGTTTTTTGAAAAAACCTTACAAGACTGTAAAGAAACTGGTGTGATGTGGTCGCTGCACGTAAAAGCAACCATGATGAAAGTTTCTCACCCAATCGTATTCGGTCATGCTGTTAAAGTATTTTACCGCGACGTGTTTGATAAGCATGCTGCAATTTTCGAAAAGTTAGAAGTTAACCCGAACCTTGGTTTAGGCAACATCTATGACAAAATTCAGACTTTGCCACGAACTCAACGTGAACAGATCGAGCGTGATATTCAAGCTTGTTATGTAACCCGTCCTGAAATGGCGATGGTTGATTCAGTTAAAGGTGTTTCTAACCTGCACGTACCTAGTGATGTTATCGTTGATGCTTCTATGCCAGCAATGATCCGTAGCTCTGGGCAAATGTGGGGTGCTGACGGTAAGCTAAAAGATACTAAGGCCATTATGCCTGAAAGTACTTATGCCCGTATTTACCAAGAAATGATTGATTTTTGTAAAACTCACGGCGCATTCGATCCAACCACTATGGGTACGGTACCTAACGTTGGTCTAATGGCTAAAAAAGCTGAAGAATACGGTTCTCACGACAAGACATTCGAAATGGAATGTGATGGCGTTATGCGTATCGTAACCACTGATGGCACAGTGCTAACTGAGCACCACGTTGAGAAAGGCGATATTTGGCGTGCTTGTCAAACTAAAGATGCACCAGTGCGTGATTGGGTTAAACTTGGCGTAACACGTGCTCGTAATTCTAATACTCCAGCTATTTTCTGGTTAGATCCTGAGCGTGCTCACGACATGGAACTAATGAAGAAAGTCGATTTCTATCTTCAAGAGCACGATACTGAAGGTCTTAGTATTTCTAAGATGGATTATAACCAAGCGATCCGTGTTTCTATGGAACGTCAACGTCGTGGCTTAGATACTATTTCTGTTACTGGTAACGTATTACGTGATTACCTAACTGATCTATTCCCAATTATGGAACTTGGTACGTCAGCTAAAATGCTGTCAATTGTGCCGATGCTTTCAGGCGGCGGTATGTATGAAACGGGTGCTGGTGGTTCAGCTCCACGCCATGTGCAACAGGTTGTTGAAGAAAACCATTTACGTTGGGATTCACTCGGTGAATTTATGGCGATTGCAGTTTCTTTAGAAGATATGGGCCGTAAGCAAAATAACGCGTCCGCAACTATCTTAGCTAACACCCTAGATGCAGCAACGACAACCTTATTACAAAATAATAAGTCACCATCACGTCGCACTGGCGAACTTGATAACCGTGGCAGCCACTTCTATCTTGCATTGTACTGGGCTCAAGAAGTTGCAGCTCAAACTGACGATGTAGAATTGGCCGCTAAGTTTAAAGAGTTTGCACAAACTCTGTCAGACAACGAACAAAAAATCATTGCTGAGATGAGTGCTGTACAAGGTCGTCCTACTGTACCTGGTGGTTACTTCCACCCTAACCGTGATGCAGTTAAGAAAATTATGCGTCCAAGTAAAACCTTCAACGCTGCAATTGCAGCCGCGAAGCAATAATTAAGTAATTCTCTTATTATTTCCTAATTAAAAGCCCACTTCACCTGGTGAAGTGGGCTTTTTTATGCCTGCTCCAAAATTCCTATTTTGCTCAACTCTAATCTAAAATTGTCAATATAGTGCTAAATTCGAGCGTTAAAATTGTTATAGAACAATATTTTATAATCGTGCCGATAACTTACTAGCCGACAATATCTTAGTATGCTATCGTCCTTTGTTAAACATAATCGTATAACCTTGAGGTTAAAGGGATCATTGTAGTAATGAATATTGTAGAATCAAAATCAAAGTTGTCTGCTATCGATGCCCAATTGGCCCAACCAATTGCACAACTGGAAGCTAAATATCAAAAACTAAATGAATTCCATACCAAACTCAATCAACTTATTGAAGGTTGCCAAGACATTGAGCACTTCTATAAACAGCTGCACCAGCTGGTTAATACGGTATTAAAAGCAGAGCATTTTTTTATTGCACTATTCGCGCCGGCATCACGCCAGTTAGAATATGTCTACATGGTTGATCAGAATTTAACAAAGCCGCAGCGAAAAATTTCATTAACTGAATTAGACGGTTCTTTAACCGCTTATGTCATTGAAAATCAACAACAGCTGCGGATCAATCCGCAAACATTAAAAAAAATGGTCAATGATCAGCTTATTGCTCCTATTTATCCGGACATCCATTGGTTAGGCGTGCCATTAATAAAAAATGGCAATACGATCGGCATAGTGGCAGTTAGCCATTGTCTTGACTTGCCTAGTTACAGTGAACAAGATCAATCATTACTAAATTTGTCAGCCCAACAAATAGTGTTAGCTTTGCAGATTCTGGATCATAAAAGCCAATTGCAACAGGCAGTAGAATTTCATACCAGTGAATTGCGCGAGCAAATTAGGGAGCATGAAAATAGCGAATTGTTGCAAGAGTCTTTATTACATATCTCAGAGCTCAACAGTAAAAAATTGACCATCGAAGTGTTTTACGATCAAGTGCGTAATATTATTGGTCAATTACTTAGCTGTTCGAATTTCTATGTCGCCAAATATTATCAAACAGAACAAACAATTGAGTTGGTTTACCATGTAGACCAATTCACTGAAACTGATTTAGATAATCAGCTCGGCAAGCGCGTTGCAGTCGGCAATAGTTTAATCGATTATGTGATAAAACAGGCAAAGCCAATTTTATTGTCGCAAAGTGAAATCAGTAAACTAATCTCATCCGGCGAAATAGCACCAACTGCCACCAAATATTTTTCGTGGCTCGGGGTACCGTTAATCAGCCAAGGTGAAATCATCGGTGCTATGGTGGTGCAAAGTTACAATCCAGACATTATCTTTACCGAGCAAGACGCTGACATCTTGAAATTTGTTTCTCATCATGTATCAATGGCAATCAAACGTCGTGAAGCCGCTGAATATAAAGAGGCTGCGCACGAAATTCTTGAGCAAAAAGTTGAAGACAGAACCGCAGAGTTAAAGCGTCAAATAGCACAACGTCATTTGGCCGAGAAAAAACTGCAACATACGGCCTCTCATGACGCCCTGACCGGATTGCCTAACCGCGCATTTTTCATCGAAACGCTAAACCATGCAATCAGCGCTAGGAAATCGGACCCAGCAGAGCACTTTGCCGTATTATTTCTCGATTTAGATCGGTTTAAAATCGTTAACGATACCTTGGGTCACCACGCTGGCGATTTGTTGTTACAACAAGTTGCGGCTGACCTAAAATCGATGGTGCGAGAAACCGACATGGTCGCCCGCTTGGGCGGTGATGAGTTTGTCGTGATCATCACCAATATTGAAAATGACAGTGAAGCCGTCGATATCGCCGATCGCATGACCACGAAGTTAGCCCACCCCTATTCACTGCTATCGCAACAAGTGCAAATAGGCACCAGTATTGGCATCCTTTATGGCGCTCATCGATATGATAATGCGTTAATCATGCTGCGTGATGCCGATACGGCCTTGTATCAAGCAAAAGATTCTGGTCGCGGCTGTTTCGAAATATTCGATACCAGTATGCATCAGCGGGTTATTGATACCTATAATCTTGAAGTCGAAATTCGCGAGGGCCTTGAGCAAGGCGAGTTTATTCCCTATTTTCAGCCAATTGTCGATCTTGCTACTGACAAAATTGTCGGCTTTGAGGCCTTAGCTCGTTGGAATTCAACTAAACGGGGTTTAGTGATGCCTGATGATTTTATTCCACAGGCTGAAGAAAGCGGTTTAATTGGTGACATCGATTTACAGATTTTGGCCAAGGCAGCCCGCCAATTAAAAATATGGCAAACCCAATTGTCAATGCCAGCGCTTTATGTCAGTTCAAACTTCGATTGCAGTCAATTTTTCGATAAATCGATGCCTGGTTTTGTCGCAAGTTTATTAAGATTGATCAAACTCGAGCCAAGCTGTTTAATTTTAGAGTTAACCGAACGCGGTTTGCTTGAAGACGAAATATCCGTCCAACAAAATATGGAAGCTCTGAAACAGATCGGGGTAAAACTGGCATTGGATGATTTTGGCACTGGCTATTCATCATTAAGCTATCTGCATCGTTACCCAATCGATATTTTAAAAATCGATCGCTCATTTATTTATAATATCGAGCATAATTCTAGTCATAAAGCCATTGTTAAAACCATTGTATCTTTAGCCAAGAACCTCAATATGAAAGTGATCGCCGAAGGTATTGAGTCTGATGTTGAAGCTAACTATTTACGCACGCTGTCGGCATCTTTTGGGCAAGGTTTCTACTATTCGTGCCCAGTCACTGCGCAGGACGCGAAGTCTTTGCTATTACAGCAGGAAAATATTACGGCGCCCAGCTAATACCATTGGCTCGGTTCACCTTAAATGTAGCTAGCTTCACAATTGATTGAAAGTGTTGCTGTGTGATAAAGCAAGTTTGAGCAGCGTGGCTAGCTGGAGTTACAGCGACCTCCTGCTCAAATGGCAACAACTTGGCGCCCTTGTGTATAGTACAACAGCGCCAGTCCCATCAATTAGGCGTAATAGCTATTGCTCAGATTATGCCGCTGACCACAATAAATGGATCTCCATCTGACTATTCGTTAGACTTAGCGCTCATGAAAATCGTGGACTGCCAAAGTGACCCAAGTAACTAAACTGACCCCGCCCGTTGCACCAAAAATACCGCATCAATTAGACCAGCATCAAGATAGCCGAATTGACAATTATTATTGGATGCGCGATGACCAACGCCAAGATCCACAGGTGATTGCTCATTTGACTGCCGAAAATGAATTTTGCCACAACGTGCTTCAACCACAAGCAGCGCTGCAACAACAACTATTTGATGAATTAAAATCTAGAATAGTCAAAGACGACAACAGTTTGCCAACCAAAGATGGTGATTATTGGTACCACAGTGAAATTAAAGGCGATGACGAATATCACTGCTTTTATCGCGCAACTGACAATCTTGGTGACAATAAACAGTTGTTATTAGATATTAATCGGTGTGCATCTGGGCATGATTATTATGAGCTCGGTGACTGTTCGATAAGTCCCAATGACCAGTTGATGAGTTATAGCCAAGATACCCAAGGCCGCCGTATTTATACCATTTATATTAAAGACCTTAATACCGAGCAGTTATTAGATGACGTGCTTGAGCAAACTGAAGGTCAGTTAATGTGGGCTAATGACAACAAGACCGTGTTTTATGTCAAAAAAGACCCCGAAACCTTGCTCGGCAGTCAAGTTTTTAGACATTACTTAGGCACTAATCAAAGTGATGACGTATTAGTGTTTGAGGAGGAAGATCCTAGCTTCTATTTAAGTTTGGGTAAAAGCCGCGACCAATCGCTATTATTTATTAGTCTTGATGCAACCGAAGAAACTGACACGCTAGTGCTCGATGCCAATGATCCCAGCGGCGAGTTTTTAAGTCTGATTGATTTTCATGAGCAGCACGAATATCAAGTTGATAAGCTTGGGCAGTGGTTTTATATCGTCACTAATTGGCAAGCACCTAACTTTAGGTTAATGAAAGCCAGTAGCGAAGATATCTTTGAGCGTGAAAAGTGGCAAGAGGTGATCGGGCATCGTAGCGAAGTATTGCTTGAACATGTTGAACTGTTCGATAATTATTTGGTTGTTACTGAGCGTGAGCAAGGCCAAATTCGGTTTGTGATCCATAATCAGCACAATGGCACTCAAACACTGGTCTTTGACGACCCATGTTATTATGCCTGTCTTGGTGATAACCCTGAACCGCAAAGCGATAATGTCAGAATATACTACTCGAGTTTAACCACCCCTGGTTCTGTTTATCAGTTTGATTTAGCCACAACAAATAGAACCTTGTTAAAACAAAACCAAGTTGTTGGCGATTTTGACGCTAAAAACTATCAAGCAGAACGATTACATATCACGGCGCGTGATGGTGTTAGCATTCCGGTGTCGTTAGTGTATCGCCTGGACATGTTCAAACAAGATGGTACCAACCCGCTGTTACAATATGGCTATGGTGCTTACGGGTTAACTGTAGATCCGAGCTTCTGCAGTCAGACCTTAAGTTTATTAGATCGTGGCTTTGTTTATGTTATTGCTCACGTGCGCGGCGGTGAAATGTTAGGCCGTAGCTGGTATGAAGATGGCAAAAAACTTAATAAACAAAACTCGTTTAATGATTTTATCGACGTCACCCACTACTTAGCTGACCAAGGTTATGGTGCACGCGACAAGATTTTTGCCAGCGGTGGCAGCGCCGGTGGATTGCTGATGGGTACGGTGGTCAATCTGGCGCCCGAGTTATACCTAGGTGTTGGCATTCATGTACCGTTTTTAGACATAGTAACGACTATGCTCGATGAAACAATTCCACTGACCACCAATGAATATGACGAGTGGGGTAATCCTAATGACAAAGTCTATTACGATTACATGCTGAGCTATTCACCCTACGACAATATCACGGCACAAAACTACCCTCACCTATTAGTCACCACAGGTTTGCATGACTCACAGGTACAGTACTTTGAACCGATGAAATGGGTCGCCAAATTACGCGAATACAAAACAGATGACAATATGTTGGTGTTTAAGACCGATATGAAGACCGGGCATGGCGGTGCGTCGGGTCGTTTTAGTCATCTACATGAAAAAGCACAAGAAATGTCATTCTTTATCAGTTTATTAAACTCTTAAGGTATAAGCATCTTAAGGTATTAGCATCTTGAGGTATTAGTCTTAACTCTTGGCCAAGCAACTCGGAGTTACGGCTAGCTTGGTGATAGATGTTATGGCCGGTTTACGTTCAAGATATTGTAACGATTGCATTTCTGTTAGCCGGCTTAAGGTTCGCCTAAACTCAAAGCTTAAGGCGCCACCACTGTAGAGTTGGTTAAGTGGAACATCAGCACTTAAATAGAGCTGGACGTTTTGATCGTACAGTTCGTCAACCAAGCTGATAAATCGCCGGGCAGGATCGTCTTGACCGGCGTAACTCAATTGTCGCTCACCGGTCGCCGTTGCTTCGCTGCCGTCTTCAGTACCTCGAGCTCGGATCCAAGATCGACATTGCCCCCCTAAGATCGGCACCTCACTAATCAATATCGTTGTAAACTGGCGCGCTAGTTCGATATAATCGAGCGCACTGCGCGGGCCATTACAGATAGCGTCAAAATGTAACCACACCACAGTTTCACTCTTTCGGATCACCTTGATACTACGACCTAAAATAGTTAAGGCATCATTAACTGAATCACCCTGGTGATTTATTTGCTTAAACAGTTCATTGAATTTAACCTGCGCGCGTTGATGATCAAGTTCAAAATAGGTTTGCTGATAAGTTAAGTGTCGCAAGCGGTGGTCATGATCGCCATTTAAGTGACAGCTAATCGTGTTTTGATGTAACAACTCAATGGTTGGCTCGAACCGCTGACGTTGCAAACCACCTTGATATAAGTTCTCAATTGGGATATTTGATGTGGCAACCAAGGTAACGCCACAATCGAATAGCGCTTCAAACAGTCGGCCTAAGATCATCGCATCGCCAATGTCTGAGACAAAAAACTCATCGAAACATAAAACCCGGCATTGAGTAGATAAGCGTTGGGCAATACGTCTTAGCGGTTCGCTATGGCCCGACTCGAGATTAAGTTCACGATGCATTCGCGCCATAAAATGATGGAAGTGCAAGCGCAACTTAGGCTGATCGGTAATGCTGTCATAAAACAAATCCATTAGAAATGTTTTGCCACGGCCAACATCGCCCCATAAATATATGCCTGTTACAGCTTTGCTTGGCCCAGCATTGAGCTTAGTCGCAAGGTCAGACAGTAATGCAACCGCCGCTAATTGCGCCGGATCGACAACCCCGTTCGGTTGATTGATGAATTGTTGATAACGTTCAAATAAATTGGTAGGCATAATTAACGACAACAAATAGTGTTCAACGATGTTGTTGAATGTGTTGGACGGTCAGGGTTTTTCTTATAGACCCTGACCGTTCGCTTGACTCTAAATCCAAGGTTAAGGACATGTTCGAGCGCTTATTCTGGCGCGCTAACACCAGCAGAGATGAATGGAATTAAACGTTTAATCAAATTTTCGATATCAACATCCTGATTGAAATCAGACTTTGCGATATCGGACAACGCATTACTCGATGCCATCGTAAACACTACGCTGCCAAGCGTAAAGTGTAAGCGCCAAAACACTTCAGCTTTCGACAAATGAGGATTAGCTTGCTGCACAGCGGCATTAAACGCACCCATTATGTCACCGTAATGGGTTGTCATAAACCAACGTAAGTGGCCTTGAGTTTCGACATAACCGCGACCTAATAATTGCAAGAAAATTGTGGTTCCACGGTGGCGAAAAGCATTAAGTTCTAATAATGGTTCCATTAAACTATTAAATACATCTGTTTGATTATATTTAGCTTCACGTCCATTTAATTCTTCAATCGCTACGGTAAGTTTGGGCGTAAATACATCTAAATATCGCGCCAGTACCGCCTGAATAAGTTCTTTTTTAGATCCAAAATGATAATTAACAGACGCCAAGTTAACTTCGGCTTGACTGGTGATTAAACGCAATGAGGTATCAGCATAACCGCGCTCAGCAAACAATTGTTCTGCGGCATTAAGAATTTTTGTTTTTGTGTCTATTTTTTGCACCCTAAATGAGCCCTTTATTAAACGAATGTTTTAAATATAACCTGTTGGCATTATCTGTCAAGCGATCTTGTTTTTAGAACGCATATAAAATGGACGATCTTATAATAAACAGCTATTTGTCTAACATTTAAATCACCCAATCAGCATGCCAGACCAATTAACATTGACAGATTGCAATAGTAACATATTTTTTTTTACCAGTGGTCTGAATAGCATACGATTATCAAGCTGATGTTTAAAACAGGGCTTACGCAACTCATGTGGTAAGCCATGAAACTTTATGCGCGTTATTTAGCCACATTAGGTTGGGTGTATTGTGCTACCCAAGCAAATACCTGCTGATACCAAGCTGACAGGTTATTGGTAGCGGTTACTTGCTGACTTTCTTGCGGAAATACCATTAATTTGGTTGCGACGTTATTGCGTTTCAGGGCATTAAAACCTGCCGTACTTTGTGCTGGTGAAATAATAGGATCGTGGCCGCCATGACTAAAAATAATAGGTGTGGTCCAGTTACTGGTAAAGTTGGCCGGATTGTAGTTTTGGTAATTATCTGGCACCTCATTATAGCTACCGCCAAATTGACGCTGGACATGCCACACCTGAGAAGTCAGTTGATAGTGCATTCGCAAATCAAAAATGCCGCCATGATTCACTAAACAGTCAAATTGATCCGGCCACTGCCCTGCAATCCAGTTAACTAAATATCCACCTAAGCCAGAGCCGATGGCGCACGTTTTTTCGTTATCTAACCAGGGTTGTTGCTTAACCACAGCGGCTAAGCCTTTTTGTAAATCTTCTAATGGTTTACCGCCCCAATCTTCAACAGTTGAATCAGCAAATTTATGGCCATAACCAACGGCGCCGTGCAAGTCGATAGTCACTACACCATAACCTGCGCCAGCCCAAATTTGTGGCTGGCCTTGTGCTGAAAATCTATTTAATGGCCGATCAGAATTATGATTAACCAATACCACCATTGGATATTTTTTACCTTGCTGGTAATTGCTAGGTTTAATCCAATAGCCATAAACCAACTCGTCATTCCAGCCGCGGTACGAAAACTGAGAGAACTCACCAAAGCTAAGCTGGTTAAGCTTCGCTTGGTTAACAGCCGAGACAGGCTGCAAATTCCCGCCAGCTCGATTAAGTAAAAATAATTCACGCGGGTGATTCAAACTGCTATGGTCAATCACAAGGTTGTCATGACTAAGACCAATAACTTGCGAATTCCCCTCGCTATAAAGTCGCTTAATGTCGCCAAATTGGCTGTTGACGACAAAAACGCCATGCTGGCCCATATCATTAGCCGTGACATAAATGTTTCGACTGTCGGCTGCAAAGGCAATACTGGTTGCTGAGCGATCCCACAGTGGTGCCAGTTCTTTAGCTTTGGTTGTTATTAAATCAACCAAAATAATAGAGCGGTTCTGGGTGCCGTTCCCTTGATAGTCTTGCGCTAAATAAGCCATAAAACGACCATCACTTGAAAATATCGGCTGTAGATCTGTGCCAATATTGGTTGGCGTTAGGTTTATCGCAGGGCCAGACGACAGTGGTAGCTGCCATAAATCGTAGTTGTTTGACGTCGCTTGCGCGACCTTAGCTGCATAAACAATAGATTGTCCATCTGCGCTAAAGCTAAAATCGTCTAGTCCCGCCAATGTCAGGTCAGCTGCACCTGCCTCGGGCGCTGCGATGTCAACTAAGTGACTCACTTTGCCTGCCGCTAGGTCGCCAACATATATATGGCGAGAGCTTAAGTCTTGCCACCGATTATTGGTTCTAATGAGCCAGTCATTGGTAGAGTCAGCTGATTGTTGCTTCTGCTGAAAGTTAGCGGTGTAACGACTGATATTGCATTCAAGATTTTGACAGCCAGAAAAAGCAGGCAGTGATAACGCAATTTTACTGTTGTCTGGAGACAATTTTAGTCCTAACACCGGCAGGCCTAATTGGGTAATTGGCATCGCTTCGCCGCCGGCTAAATTTAGCCGCCAAACTTGTTCACTAACTCGTGCACTCGCTTGGGAGCTGACTGGACGCTCGGCAATGAAATATATCGATTTACTGTCAGCTGACCACACAACGTCATGCTCGATACTTTGACTTGAGGTTAACTGCATGGCTGGTTGTTGTGGCTGGTTCAAATCTTTAAGATATAGATTTGACGATTTCTCCAAATCGCTGTTAACTGCAATCCCGTAAACTAATAAGTCACCATTGGGTGAAACTGCGGCAGAGTGAATGCGCGATAAATGCATTATATCGGTCACGGCAACGGGTTTGGCTGTCAGTGGCAAAGCCGCTGTTAGACATAACAATGCCGCTGCCATGTTGGCAGTCGTTGATTTCATCTTCTCTCACTTATGATAAATTGGTTGGGTTGCTTTACTGCTGAAGTTTAATCATGCCATGGTTAAATTAGTAAGTAAAAACATTGAGTACGCTAGACATTAATGGCCACAATAAAACCAAACAGCCACGCTTAATTGGCGTGGCTGTTTAGTTTTATCCTTAGCTAACTTTATAGTCAGCTAATTTTTGTTTGATCCGCTTTTCTGAAATGGCAAATTTTGTGCCAAGGGTTTGAGCAAACAATGACACACGCAGTTCTTCAATCATCCAGCGAATAAACGTTAACTCAGCAGGAATAACAGGTACTTTACCCAGTTGCGTGACCAATTGTTGATAAGGTTTAGCAACGTTCTCAATGCTTATCTGGGCTAATCGGTCGCGGTTAGTGTCAACAGGTAACTTCTCAAGCCGGCGTTCAATGGCTTTAAGGTAACGCGCAATATCACTCAATTTATCACTGCCATTGGCCGCAACAAAGCCTTTAAAGATTAAACCAGCTAGCTGCGATTTAATGTCGCCATGAGCCATCACCATATCCAGCGAGACCCGCCCTTTTAGTTTCTTATTGATGCCATTAACCAAGCTTAAACACTGCTCAACTTGCTGGGCAATTTCAACCACGGTATCGGCCAGTTCTGTGCGCACAATATCGCGTAATTGACTAAACTGCTCGGCTTGCGATACTTCCATTTTATGCTGACCAATGATGGTATCAACGGCGGCAGCGATAATGTCGTCGATTAACAGATTTACTTGACCAAAACTATGATAATAGAGCCCTAGCTTTGCCTTATTGGGTAAAGTGCGCTGCATATGAGCCACTGGCGACGGCACATTTAACAAGATAAGTTGACGTAAACCAATCCGGTTGTGTTCTTGTGCAAGCGCTAAGTTATCGAACAGTTTAATTTCGACGCTGGCTTTAGCCGCAACCAAAGCAGGATAAGCTTTAACTTCGAATTGGCCACGTTTACGGGTGTAGCTCGCGGGTAAATTTCCAAAATCCCATTCAATTAAGCCCTGCTTTTCAATCCCTGTTTCGGCAACATTGACCAGCGATTGTTGCACTTTACCACTGAGTTTTTGTTGTAGCGCCGTCAAATTACGCCCTTGCTCAATTAATTGGTCATTGTTGCGACCTTGCTGTTGCTCAATTTTAAAATTAATCAGTAAATGAGCGGTCAATTGCCCCAAATCCCAACTTTGGGCGTCAATTCTAATACCCGACATCCGCAGTAACTGTTTGCTCATGGCATTAATTAAGCTGTCTTGCATCATCGGCATCGCGTCAAGGCAAGCATCGGCATAATTAGGCGCAGGCACAAAGTTACGTCGTATTGATTTTGGTAACGACTTAATTAATGCAATTACTTTTTCACGGCGTAGGCCCGTGACTAACCAATCAAAATCGTCGGCGGTTACCTGATTTAATAATTCAATCGGAATATGAACGCTAACCCCATCATCAACAGCGCCCGGCTCAAAGTTATAGCTCAGTTTAAAGGTCAGGTTGCCTTGGTTCCATCGATCGGGAAAGTCGTTGTCACTGACTGTGCCCGCGCCATCGCGGGTCAGTTGCTCAAGCTCAAAGTTAAGTAAGTCGGGAGTTTGTTGGATGGTTTTTTTCCACCAACTCGTTAACTGCTTTTCACTGCAAATATGTTCTGGCAGCTTGTCATCATAAAACGCATAGAGTGTTTCTTCATCGACTAAGATGTCTCGACGTCGAGATTTATGCTCAAGCTCTTCGACTTGCTCGACTAATTGCAAGTTATGGCGATAAAATTTATCTTTTAAGCTCAACTGACCTTCGACCAACCCTTGGCGAATAAATATCTCGCGGGCTTCTACCCTATTTATCAGTTCGTAATTAATCTTACGTTTAGCAACGATAATTAGGCCAAATAATGACACTTGTTCAAAGCCAACCACTTGCCCACGTTTTTTCTCAAAATGCGGTTCACTGTAATTGCGCTTAACCAAATGTTCGGCTAGCGGTTCAATCCACAATGGATCAATTTTAGCGGCAACCCGCCCAAATAAACGTGAGGTTTCGACAAGCTCAGACACCATCACCCATTTAGGTGACTTTTTGGCCAATGCAGAACCGGGGAAAACGAAAAACTTCGAGTTACGCGCACCAGTAAATTCATTATTTTGATCTTTAAAACCAATATGGCTCAACAATCCGGACAAAATAGCTTGATGAACATTGTCCCAGTCGGCTTCGCCACCAACCACGGCAATGCCGCGTTCGGTTAAAACCTGCTCTAGTTGCGCGTACAAATCTTGCCATTCTCGAATTCGCATGTAGGACAAAAACTCATCGCGACACATTTTTCGAAATTGGCTATTGGACAATTCGACTTGGCGTTCCTTGATGTAATTCCACAAGTTTAAAAACGCGATAAAGTCAGATTCTTTGTCGAGAAAACGTTGATGGCACAGGCTTGATTTTTGTTGATAGTCCAGTGGGCGCTCGCGGGGATCTTGAATACTTAAAGCCGATGTTATCACCAGCAACTGCACTAATGACCCGTTGCCTTTGGCTTCAATCACCATTCTGGCCAAGCGCGGATCAATAGGTAACGCTGCAATTTGACTGCCAATCTCTGACAATTGAAGTTCGCGACCATCACGGGTTTTGTCTTTCGCTAACGCGCCAATTTCTTCGAGCAAACTAATGCCATCTTTTATATTACGGCTATCAGGTGGCTGTACGAATGGAAAGGCCTCGATCTCTCCTAAGCCTAAAGACACCATCTGTAGAATAACTGACGCTAAATTGGTTCTTAAAATTTCGGGATCGGTAAATGCAACTCGCGTATCAAAATCACTTTCACTGTACAGGCGAATACAAATACCATCAGCAACACGACCACAACGGCCCATCCGCTGATTTGCACTCGCTTGTGATACAGGCTCAATCGGCAAGCGTTGCACTTTGGTCCGGTAACTGTAGCGACTAATCCGCGCGGTACCGGGATCGATAACATAACGGATGCCCGGCACAGTCAATGATGTTTCTGCGACATTGGTCGCCAATATAATCCGTCGCCCGCGCCCTAGTTTAAATATTTTCGCTTGCTCGGTATAACTCAAACGCGCGTACAAAGGTAAAATTTCAGTGTCACGTAAGTTACGTTTAGACAGTGCATCACTGGTATCGCGAATTTCTCGCTCACCATTCATAAAAATTAAAATGTCACCAGGACCTTCAGCGCACAGCTCATCGACCGCATCAAATATTGATTGCAGTTGGTCTTTATCTTGGTTGTGTTCGTCAAGATGATACCTTACTTCAACCGGAAAGGTTCGTCCGCTCACTTCGATAACTGGGGCGTTATTAAAGTGGCTCGAGAAACGCTGCGTATCAATGGTGGCCGACGTAATAATAATCTTCAAATCTGGACGCTTAGGCAACAGGCGCTTGAGGTAACCTAATAAAAAATCGATATTTAAACTGCGCTCATGCGCTTCATCGATAATAATTGTGTCATACCGATTAAGTAATGGATCGTGTGCAATCTCGGCCAACAAAATACCGTCGGTCATTAATTTTATTAAGCTATTTTCATTTAACTTATCCGCAAAACGAACCCTAAAACCTACCGCTTGTCCCAACTCGGTATTCATTTCACTGGCGATGCGGTCAGCAACACTGCGAGCCGCTAAACGACGTGGCTGAGTATGACCTATCAAGCCACTGATCCCACGGCCGAGCTCTAAACAGATTTTAGGTAGCTGGGTTGTTTTACCTGAGCCAGTTTCACCAGCAACTATCACAACCTGATGCAGTGATATCGCCTTAGCGATGTCGTCTTTAAGCTGGGTGACAGGCAACTGCGGCGGAAAATTTAACGCTGGCACAGTGTTTTTACGGCGCTGTAGGCGTGCCATCGCCCTTTCTAGATCTGCTGATATCTTTTGATAGGTTGCAGCCTTACGCGTTGGCTGCTTAATTTTGACAAGCCCACGTAAGCGAGCGCGCAATTTTATGCCGTCAAGCAACATACACTGCTTGCTCTGCTTAACAAGAATATTAATTTGCTGTGGAGTAACAGCAAGATCAGTGGTTTGCTCTGGGTTCTTTTGACTGGTCAAGGGGCTAAATTCATTGGAAAATAATGCCGAAATCATAACAAATTACCACCAATAAAACCACGACACAGCCAAGCAAAGCGCACGCTAAAGTAGGCAAGCGAACTTATTCGCTCAAACAATGCACAACTCGAAGGTTGTGGCACACTTGCGATAAAAAAAACAAAACCGTCGCTGCATATTTTGTTAAACTACCGTTTTGTGAAATAACAGTGACCCACATGACAGCCATTACCCAATTGTCTAGCCAAACGCTATTTGGCGGACAGCACATTCAGTACCAGCATCAATCAAGCGTTAATAACTGCTTAATGACCTTTTCAGTGTACTTACCACCAGGAGCAAGTGCTGACAATAAAGTACCGGCATTATATTTTTTATCGGGGTTAACCTGTACCGACGAAAACTTTTCGGTTAAAGCTGGCGCTCAACGTTTTGCCGCTAAGCATGGTATAGCGCTTATCATGCCCGACACCAGCCCACGCGGTGAAGATGTGCCCGATGATTTAGAAGATGATTATGCCTTTGGTCAAGGTGCTGGCTTTTATGTCAACGCGACTGAAAAGCCATGGAGTCAGCATTTCAACATGTATGATTATGTGGTTAGTGAATTACCAAAATTGATTGAACAGCATTTACCGGTTACAGCGAAAAAATCTATCTTTGGTCATTCAATGGGTGGGCACGGAGCCTTGGTCGTGGCACTGCGTAATATCACGAGCTATTGCAGTGTTTCTGCGTTTAGCCCAATAACCAACCCAATTGAAACTCCTTGGGGTCAAAAGGCCTTTTTCAATTACCTGGGTGATTACCTGCCAGCTTGGAAACAGTACGATAGTTGTGAATTGGTCGCAAATGCCACAGGCACTATTCCGATGTTGATCGACCAAGGGCTAGACGATCAGTTTTTAGCTGAAGAGTTACTACTCGACAACTTTATTGCGGCGACCGAGGCTGCTAAATTCCCGTGCGACATTCGTCAGCATCAAGGTTATAACCATAGCTACTTCTTTATCTCGAGCTTTATAGAAGATCATTTGGATTTCCACGCCAAATACTTAAAAGGCTAACGTTGCGGTTAACTGACTGTTTTTGTTGTAACAATAAAAAAGCACTGCCAAGGGCAGTGCTTTACTAAATCTGTTGGATTGCTCCTTGATTATCTGACCATAAATCCTGCAGCGGCTTCTTCGCAACCTTCGCGCCAACCACCTAACCAGACCTGTCGCTGTTCAGTGGTATTATAGGGACAACTGTCTTTACTATGGCCATAGGTACCAGCTTTATGGCCTTTGCTATACGCTCTAGTGCTACGATCTCTTTTCTGTCTATTCATCAAGATTTCCTCTTTGATTTAGCAAGATGTCATTTTTTTTAAGTAACGACATCTAATTTCTAAAGGATCTTGAGCCTAGGATCAAGCAAAAAATAACCAATTTAATTGTGCGTTTTATAAGCAATTGATCCTGCTCAATTAAACTTTCGGCTATTTTTTACTAAAAGATCGCACGACCAGAATATAACTTAATCAATCATCGATTCAAGTTCTTCCCAGCGTTCAATCAACTGCTCAAGTTGAGCTTCCTGCTCACTTAGCTGCTGATAAACTGGCTGAGTTTGATCGTTAGGCTTGCTAAAGAAATCAGCGTCACTTACGGTTGCTTGCAGTGACTCAATCGATTGTTCCATTTTTTCCATTTTAGCCGGCAATTCGTCTAACTCGCGTTGCAGTTTAAAACTTAATTTCTTAGGCTTTTCTGCAACAACGGCCACTGGAGCAGCTTTTTCTACCACAGCCGCTTCTTTTGGCTTCTTGGCTTCAGGATCATACAAACTGGCGCCTTGGGCCATTGCATCGTCAAAACCACCAACGTATGGGTCTATCTGACCATTAGCACCAAACCACCAACTCGCAGTCACGGTGTTATTGATAAATTCACGATCGTGACTAACCAATAACAAGGTACCTTTGTAGTCATGAACCAGTGATTCCAACAGTTCTAGCGTTTCAATGTCTAGATCGTTGGTTGGCTCATCGAGAATAAGCAAGTTATTAGGCTTTAAAAACAACTTAGCTAATAATAAACGATTCTTTTCACCACCAGATAGCGCACGAACCGGAGTACGAGCACGTTTAGGTGAAAACAAGAAATCTTGTAAGTAACCTAATACATGACGTTCACGGCCATTGTGCATCACATCATCTTTGCCATCGCCGACATTTTCTTGCACTGTTTTGTCAAGATCTAAGCCCGTACGATGCTGGTCAAAATAGGCCACCTCTAACTTGGTACCACATTTAACTTCACCGTGCTGCGCTTCAAGTTGCCCAAGCATTAGCTTAAGCACGGTCGACTTACCACAACCGTTGGGTCCAACTAGCGCAATTCTGTCACCACGCATAACTTGGTTTGAGAAATCTTTAACGATAAGTTTGTTTTCAAACCCGTAGCCAAGATCATTAATTTCAAAGACCAATTTGCCTGATTTACTGGTGCTTGCAAGCGACATATTAGCTTTTCCGACCACTTCACGGCGGTCAGAACGGTCACGGCGTAATTGTTCTAGGGCGCGAACTCGGCCTTCGTTACGAGTACGTCTGGCCTTAACACCTTGACGGATCCACACTTCTTCTAGCGCAAGACGTTTGTCAAACAATGCGTTTTGATCCGCTTCAACGCGCAAAGCTTCTTCTTTGGCGATTATATATTCATTGTAAGTACCAGGCCATGAGCTTAATTTTCCGCGGTCTAAATCAATAACTCGGGTTGCCATCGCACGAATAAATGCTCTGTCGTGACTGATAAATACAATTGAACCATTAAAATCTAGCAGAACTTTTTCAAGCCAAGCAATCGCATTAAGGTCAAGGTGGTTGGTGGGCTCATCAAGTAATAATACGTCTGGGTCTTGAACTAAAGCTTTAGCCAACGCTGCTTTACGTAACCAACCACCCGATAATTCACTTAAGCTTTTTTCTGCAGGTAACGATAACTGGGTTAAAACTTTAGTGATTCTGTCTTCAAATGACCACGCATTGCTGTGATCCATATCAGCTTGAACACGCTCAAGTCTTTTCATGACAGCGTCGCTGTAGTCTGTTTCGAGTTCGTGCAGAATATGGTGGTAATCTTTAAGCAATTGACCAACGCTGGCGATGCCAGATGCAACAAAGTCGAATACGGTCTGTTGATCTTTCTCTGGCGGATCTTGCTCTAAACGTGCGACCACAATACCTGAATTGTAATTTAATTCACCGCCATCAACCTCCATTTGCTTGGCAATAATCTTCATTAACGTTGATTTACCGGTACCATTTTTACCGACCAAACACACGCGTTCGCCAGCATTAATTTGAAAATCAGCATGGTCAAGAATTACATGATCGCCAAAAGCTAGTTGCGCATTGGTTAAACGTATTAACATCTTTATTGTTCCATAAATTGCGTAAGTGCGGCCACGTCAAATGGCCAATCTAATTCATCACCAGTTGGCTTTGCTAACACAGGAATTTTTATCCCGTATTTTTCAACCAAACTGGCATCATCAATAATATCTTGTACCTGGTAAATAGCGCCGATTTGGTCAAGCAACATCATTGCTTCATCACATAAGTGACAACCATCGGTGCTATACAAGGTCAATTGCTTCATTTGTGCGTGACTTCCCAGCAGTTATGAATTTTTTGATTACCTTTAAAGTCACGAGGAATCGTCTCGGCGCTGATATCTTTGACCGAAAATCCACATCGTTCGAGTTGCTCGATATCCATTTTAAACTGGCGTGAATTATTTGAGAAAATAATTAAGCCGTCAGGACGTAAAATTCGCTTAAGGTTTTTCAGCAACTGAATGTAATCACGATTAATATCTAGTGTTTGCGCCATGCGTTTCGAGTTCGAGAACGTGGGAGGATCAATAAAGATCAAGTCATAACTCGATTGACAATAAGCTAGCCAAGTCAGTACATCCATTTGGATAAACTGATGCTCTGGTCCAGTTAAGCCATTTAGTCTAAAGTTTTCTTTACCCCAATTAAGGTAAGTTTTAGACATATCAACACTGGTGGTTGAAATAGCATCACCTAGCGCGGCATGCACTGACGCCGACGCGGTATAACAAAACAAATTAAGGAAGTCGGTATCTTTGGCCAGTGTTTGAATTTTCTTACGGGTCAAGCGATGATCCAAGAACAAGCCATTATCTAAGTAATCAGTGGTATTGACCAAAAACTTAGCGTTATATTCGTTTATTACGAACTTGTTGGCCGACTCATTAAGCTTTTCGTATTGATTTTCGCCTTTTTGAACTTCACGTACCTTGTATTTAATATTCTTAGGATCAATGTCAAACACGTAATCGAGAACAATAAATGCTTCAATCAAACGACGCATGGTTTTGCTTGGATCCATGTATTTAGGTGCGGCGTATTCTTGAATGATCCACTGCTCCTGATAACGGTCAATCGCTAAGTTATAATCAGGTAAATCAGCGTCATAAACACGGTAAGCGTCAATGCCTTCACTTTTAGCCCATTTGGCTAACAACTTATCATTTTTCTTAATTCTGTTCGCAAAGGGTTCTGATTGGCGAGATACTGAGCGTAACTCACCATCACCAATCATGTAATTACACAGCAAAGCCTCTAATTGACCATTATATAGCTTGTATTTATGATCAGGTGCCAAACGAATCGCGGTTAATAACTCAATTGATGAGCTAAACACACTTAACTGCCAGCCAGTAAACTTAGCCTTAACGGCTTTAGCAAAACGATGGTAAACAAATATAAGCGAAATAAGCTCGCCTAAACGCTCACCGTATGGCGGGTTAGTAACGATATGGCCTTTCTGGCTGCCAAATGGTGGGCTAATCTCAGTAGCGTCACCCACTTCAAAAGAAACCAAATGACCAACACCAGCACGACGGGCATTATCGCGGGCAATGTTCAGCACACTAGAATTAAAATCAGAACCACGAATACACAGTTGCTTGTGATCTTTAGCTTCATCAGCAGCTTGCTGGGCCTGCTCTTTGATCTCAGCCCAAGCATCTGGTTTAAATGACATTAGCTCTTCAAAGGCAAAGCTAGTGCGGGTTAATGATGGTGCAATATTTGCGGCCATTAACGCCGCTTCGATCACTAACGTACCACTACCACAGAAAGGGTCGAGCAAAGGTTTCGAAACATCCCAACCACTACGCAATAATACCGCGGCCGCTAAGTTTTCACGCATTGGCGCTTCACCGGCGTTCGTTCGGTAACCACGTTGCTGTAACGAACGTCCTGAAAAGTTTATCGCCAAGGTTAATTTGTTATTAACCATTCGACATTCAATGCGGATTTGCGCGCCTTTTTTGTCAACGTTAGGACGATCAAAGCCATTATCACGAAACTTATCAACAATCGCATCTTTAACTTTTAAAGCACCAAATTGGGTGTTATTAATGAAGGTATTGGTGCCGTTAAATTCAACCGCAATCGATTTACGATTACTGAAAAATACATGCCAGTTAACTCGATATACTACGTCATAAATATCTTGCGCAGAATTGACTTCGTCGGTGTGTAACGACAATAAAATACGACTGGCTAAACGTGACCACAGACAAATCCGATAGGCTTGTTCAATATCAGCACTAAAACGGACACCAGCAAGTGACTCGCGGACCTCGGTAGC
This sequence comes from Gammaproteobacteria bacterium, assembly GCA_013214945.1. Classification (NCBI taxonomy): domain Bacteria; kingdom Pseudomonadati; phylum Pseudomonadota; class Gammaproteobacteria; species Gammaproteobacteria bacterium. The sequence goes on along the minus strand of JABSRT010000020.1, from coordinate 27,161 downwards.
GCCAAGTTGCTCTAATTCGGTAACAAGGAGGTATTCAAGCCCTTTAGGGCAAGCGGCAAAAAATTTTTGCATGGTGGTCTCTGGATAGGTATAAAGGCCGAGATTATCCTAGATTAGGCCACAGGGTGCAAGATTTACAGCCTTTGTTGCTCAAGATTTGTCAAATTTTAACGAAAAGTGTTAAGCGGCGGAGCTAGTAGCGGCTTTCCTTTGCTGTACAGGCATTAAACGGTCATTCATTACCTTAATTAAACCAAACTGATCAAGGCTTTTGCCCTCGGCCAATTGATGGCATCGTTCAATGAGCAATAAAGTTGATGCTTTAGTGTTGCTTTCAACAATCAGATAATGACGTCCGCCATATTGAGATTGTAACAACACAATTTTGCCGGCTTGGGCACTTGACACACTAGTGGCGGTATTAAAAAACCAACTTTTTGGTGTCAGTGCTTTATAAAAATCTTTTGCAGCGATAGCATTGAGCGCAATATGATTGACCATTTCTTCAGGTAACGATAGTTGCTGTTCGATCTGTTCAATATAATGATAAAAGCTCTGTGATTGTTCAATAGAAAAAAATTGTGGCTTGCGCGCACCAGCGACTAGCACCCGTGCAGAGAAAGCAGAAACGAAAACCATGTCGGCACCTAAATCCAAGGTTAGGCGATCTTTGTCAGGGCAAAATATCCATTGCCAATCTTTACCGGGTTTAATTAACACATTAAGACCTTATTATTTAACTTAACTTCGATATTAAGCGCCACATTAAAAGTACAAAAAGCGCCACTATATTAAACGACTGGTGTAACTGTAGGAATAAATAGCTAAAATTACAAATATTAATAATTAACATCATGTTAATTATTAATAACGCTCGATCACGAACATATAGCTAAGGCCAAATTAACTGGACAACTTAACCCAATTCCATCCTGTTTGGAAGTAATATTTTTCTTTCGCAAGTTTTAAACCACTGCAACAGTGGATTAACTATAGACGATTGCTGAGGTATTGGTAGCTGTTGATTAAGTCGTATTTTTAACCTTTTGGCATGGAGGGCTCGTTCAGGGCGGTGCAGAGGTGTTTTCGAGACGAAAATAACGATAGTTAGTGGCGTCAGCGGGGATCTCTGATGCAACATCTACTTTATATGATGCACAATGGTAACGGGGCTTTGTAGGTAACGTTTTAGCGAACTATGCTCAGTAATTAGCGCGCGTCCATGCGCGAAAAAATCTATAAAGCTCAAGTTCAAGTTTACAAGCTATCGACTATGTTTTTAATCAGTTTGGGTCCATTGTAAATAAAGCCGGTGTAAACTTGGATTAGTGATGCACCAGCAGACAATTTCTCTTGTGCTTGCGCAGCGCTGTCGATACCCCCTACCCCAATAATTGGTAAACGACCGTTAAGTTCACGACTTAAGGTACGTACGACCAAGGTTGATTTTTCTGCAACCGGTCGGCCACTTAAGCCACCAGCTTGATTGCCGTAAGTCGAATTCTCTACACCTTCACGGCTTAACGTCGTGTTGGTCGCAATGACACCGTCAATTTCATAGCGAACTAAGCTATCACTAATTTGTACGACTTCTTGCTCGGTCAAATCTGGGGCAATTTTGAGCAGTAATGGCACGGTTTTGTTGTATTGCTGAGACAATTTTGTTTGGCGTTCTTTAAGAGAAGCCAATAAGTCGTCAAGCGCTTCGCCGTATTGCAAGCTGCGTAAACCAGGCGTATTTGGCGAAGAGATATTTACCGTGATATAAGACGCGTGATCATAAACTTTGTCCATGCACAGTAAATAATCATCTTTACCATTTTCGACGGCTGTATCAATGTTCTTGCCAATGTTAATGCCTAAAATCCCGCGTGATTTACGCCGAGAAACTTGATCAACCAAGTAGTCAACACCGTAATTGTTGAAGCCCATACGATTAATTATTGCTTGCTGTTCTTTTAATCTGAAAATTCTAGGTTTGTCATTGCCTGATTGGGCACGAGGCGTCACTGTGCCAACTTCAACGAACCCAAAACCCATCGCATCAAAAGCATCAACACATTCACCATTTTTGTCTAAACCCGCGGCTAAGCCCACTGGGTTTTTAAACTCTAAGCCCATTACAGTAACGGCTTTGTTATTGATCGTTTGGGCGTAAGCACATTGCAATGGCGTATTAGCTGTATGCTTAAATGCCGCAATGGCCATTTCGTGTGCGCGTTCAGGATCTAATTGAAACATCAATTTTTGTGACAAAGAAAAAAACATTAAAACTCCGATTATTGATTACGATTGACTTGAGCTGATTGAGGTTAAAAAAAACCTCGGACTGGCCGAGGTTTTTAAGTTAATCACTATAAAATATTATACAACAAATATTAAGCAACTATGGAAGCATGATGACTTAAGAGGTTTAATTCTCGTAATGCAACCGAGAATTTAGCAAACTCATGGGTTTTTGTCGCTTTAAAGTCCGCTAGCATACTTTCCCAACGCTGTAATAACTTAGCATTACTTTCAAGCCATTTGGCAACAATTGCATCTGATTCACAAGTATCGTCACAGCCTTTAAGTACACATTCAGTTAAAACACGTTGTTGCCAATCGAGTTCTTCTCTAAATGAAGCACGAGCAAGTGCTTGCCAATGGTTAGCTACTGGTTGAGCAGAAATCTGATCTAAGAACCAATGTAATTCTACTTCTGCGCCCAGTTGGAAGTAAACTTGCGCAACTAAACACAAATCCTTGTCCGATGAGTGAGCAACCTGAGCGATATCCATTAACGAGAACATCGATGAAGCTTTACCAACGAATTGAGCGATAGAGGCAGGAACGCCTTGCTCTGTTAAGGCGGTAATACTAGCCTTAACGCTAGTAACATCTTCTTTAACCATTAGATCAAACAACGCAGAGTCAAGACGTTCAAATTTTGGCTTATAAAATTCGATGGTCTGAGCAATGCCCATTGAGCTATCGCGGTTACGTAAGAACCAACGTGTGGCACGGCGTACTGTGCGACGTGTTTGATACAACATTTTAATCTGCAAATCAGCAGACATCACGTTATTTAAGCTATCAATTTCAACGAAGATAGCTTCAAGATCAAATATTTTGCTAGCAATAGCGTAACAATGCGCAATTTCATCAACCGTTGAACCTGTTTCATCGATCATACGGTGCACAAAGTTAAGCCCCATATCATCAACTAAACGGTTAGCCAGTTGCGTTGCGATAATTTCGCTACGTAATGGGTGATTTTCCATTTCTGCTGCATAACGTTCTTGCAACACTTTAGGAAACGCCGATTGTAGCAGTTGGCTGTGGTAAGGATTGCTGGTAATTTCAGGAATACACAGCTGCTCTTTAAGCACCATTTTACCGTAGGCAAGTAATACCGCTAATTCTGGACGAGTAAAGCCATTACCATTAGCTTGACGCTCGGCTAGGTCTTCTTCGGTCGGTAAAAATTCTAACGCGCGGTCTAAGCTGCCCGCTTTTTCGAGGCCGTGCATAAAGCGAATTTGCTCTTTAAGCATTGAACCACCGCCAAAGCGGCTAATAGACAGAGATTGTGTCTGACGATTATGGTTATCAATTACAATTGTTCCAACTTCATCGGTCATTGAATACAGCAGTTCATTACGCTGTTTAACCGTCATATCACCCGAAGCAACTAAGCTATTAAGCAAGATTTTAATGTTAACTTCGTTATCTGAACAATCAACACCACCAACATTATCAATAAAGTCAGTATTAATACGACCGCCATTAGTACAATACTCAATACGACCTAACTGAGTACAACCTAGGTTACCGCCCTCACCAACAACTTTAGCCTGTAATTGGCTGCCGTTAATTCGTAAACTGTCATTGGCACGATCGCCAACTTCAGCGTGAGTTTCTTGCGCTGATTTAATGTAAGTACCGATGCCGCCGTTCCAGAACAAATCAACTTTCATGATTAAAATGGCTTTAATTAAATCATTTGGGGTCATGCTAGATTTTTTAGTGCCTAACATTTTTTTAATTTCTGGCGACAATGCAATCGACTTAGCACTGCGAGAGAAAATACCACCACCAGCAGAAATAAGATCAGTATTGTAGTCGTCCCACGATGAACGTGGAAGATCAAACAAACGCTTACGTTCAGGCCAAGTGGCTGCTGAGTCTGGCGTTGGGTCAATAAAGATATGCATGTGGTTAAAAGCGACTTGTAAACACGTGTGCTTTGACAGCAACATGCCGTTACCAAATACATCACCCGCCATATCGCCAACGGCTATACAGGTAAAATCAGTGGTTTGACAGTCAACGCCCATTTCGCGGAAATGACGTTTAACCGCCTCCCAGCCACCACGAGCAGTGATGCCCATTTTCTTGTGATCGTAACCAACACTGCCACCAGAAGCAAAAGCGTCACCCATCCAGAAATTGTATTCATCTGAAATGCCATTAGCGATATCAGAGAAGGTTGCAGTACCTTTATCTGCAGCTACAACTAAATACGGATCGTCTTCATCATGACGTACCACGTTAACAGGTGGCACTAGGTCGCCTTCAACAATGTTATCGGTAATATCAAGTAAACCACGAATGAAGGTTTTGTAACATTCTTGGCCTTCGCTAAAGAATGCATCGCGGCCACCAGTAGTCGGCAGTTGCTTACAAACGAAGCCACCTTTAGCGCCAACAGGCACGATAACGGTGTTCTTAACTTGCTGTGCTTTCACTAAACCTAGTACTTCGGTTCTAAAGTCTTCACGACGATCAGACCAACGTAAACCACCACGGGCTACTTTACCGCCTCGTAAGTGCACGCCTTCAACACGTGGAGAATAAACGAAAATTTCGAATTTAGGTAACGGCAGTGGCATTTCAGGAATAAGTTCTGGGCGAACCTTAAATGAAACGTATTCTTTGCTCGCACCCTTATCGTCTGTTTGATAGAAGTTAGTACGGATCGTGGCCAAGATTAAATCTAAGTAACGACGAATAATTCGGTCATCATCTAAATTTGCTACCAGATCAAGACGTTCAATAATGTTTTTCTCGACACCATCTAATTTCTTCTGGTTAAACTTAGTTGCTGGGTTGAACTTACGAACAAATAGTTCAACCAATAAGTTAGCAATTTCAGGATAGCGTGACATCGTTTCTTCAACGTAAGACTGGTTGAAGGTGCTGCCGATTTGACGCATATACTTCGCGTACATCCGTAAAATAGTAATTTGACGACCACTAAGACCAGAAGCCAACAACAGACGGTTAAAGCCATCATCTTCTAATTTCTTAAACCAAACATTGGCAAAGGCATCTTGGAAGGTCTGCTGAATTTCATTGATCTCAAATTCATTGCTACCCGTGTGCAGCATTTGGAAATCAAGTACCCAAGCAGTGTGACCGTTAGCGAAGGTTAATTCGTATGGTCGTTCACCAACAATGCGCAAACCAAAGTTTTCAAGCATTGGTAATACATCTGACAAGTACAATGGCTCGTCAAGACTAAATAGTTTTAGTTTAACTTTTTTGCTGCCAATCGCTTCTTCTTGCGCCCGATAGAAAATCATGCCCAGTTTATTGTCGTCGCTTAGTGACTCAAGTTTCGCAATATCGACAACAGCAAGACCTGGTAACACATCAGATTTATAGCTATTAGAGAATGCAGCATTATATTTGTTGCTAAGCGATTTGGCCTTTGCTTCACCATGATGAGCAATTAAGGCATTGTCTAATTTATCATCCCATGAGCGTGCTGCTTCAATAAGATCGTTTTCAATAGCTTTCACGTCAATTTCCGTTCTCTGTTGCTCGTTCAACATGACAATATAGTGGGTACGAGCAAGATTAGACTCAGAGAAGTAAGTCGTAAACTGTACTTCTTCAGTGCTGCCGAAATGTTTTGCTAACACTTCTTGCGACTTTTGACGCAAACGCGTGTTATATCTGTCTTTAGAAACATACACAATACAAGAACAGTAACGACCAAAGTCATCTTCGCGGGTAAACAATTTTACGCTGTCGCGATCTTGAATATTAAGCACCCCAATCGAGGTTTCTAATAACTGTTTTTCACTTGATTGAATCAGCTCATCACGTGGATAGGTTTCAAGCACATTTTGTAGCGCTTTATGGTCGTGACTGCCCGCCATGTAATCTGAAGAAGCAATGATCCGGCGTAACTTGTCACCTAGGTATGGAATTTGGAACACACTATTATTATAAATAGTTGAACTGTATAAACCAATGAAACGGTCTTCACCAATCACTCGGCCCGCTTTATCAAAACGCTTGATCCCAATATAATCGGTTTTGGTCGGACGATGGACCAAACTAACGTGATTGCTTTTCGTTAGCAGCATCAAACGAGGTGATAAGGCTTGACGACGTGCACCATCTGAAAACTCAGATAAACGGCGGGTTTTATGTAAATGGTCTTTGGCCATCATACCAAGGCTAGTATCGCCCTCTGGCACAAGTTCAATATCGCCTTCAATCGCATTTAACGCATATGAACGATAACCTAGTAAGGTGAAGTTACCTTCAGCGATCCAATTAAGAAAATTGGTTGTTTCTTCTAGCTCTTGTTCATTACCTGGAAATGGCTTATTCGGTAACTCAGTAATAATTTGCTTAAGTTTTTTACGCATCGGCGCCCAGTCATGCACTGACAGGCTTACTTCATTTAAAACACTTTCTAATTTTTCTTTGACGTTGTCTAAGGCCGTTTGATCTTCTAAGCGGTCAACCTCTAATAAAAATATAGTCACATTTTCAGTGTCAGCAGTCTCATTAGTCAGGCGTGAAATGGCCGTAACATTGCCATCAGTGTTACGGCTCACACTCATAGGGTGATGCAAGGTTAAATGTGAACTTATGCCTAAACGGTTAAGCGCCATGTTGATCGAGTCAACCAAAAATGGCATGTCTTCGTGCACAATTTCAATAATAGTGCGCGTTGGTTGCCAACCATGTTGGGATAATACCGGGTTAAACACTTTGACTACTTGCTCATAAGGCTTACGTTCATTTAACGCGCCCCATAAACTCAGTGCAGCACCATAAAGGTCACTATCACTTCGGCCCGAAATGTCTGACTCTGAAATATCGCGGTATAATACTTGGGTAAAAGAGGTTACTAATGCAGCTTGTGCATCACTAACTTTGTCTTTAATCATCGCAGCCACGTTTTCTAGAAGTACAGAGGAGTTTGCATCTTTTAATGCCATTATCTCGATTCCTTATTGACCCTAAGGGTCGTTGTTAGCTCTGAACTGAAGGTCAAGCTTCCTGCCTAACCTGTTTCTTATTTTAATTGGGGCTAAGTTTATTATTATTATCTGAATATTTCGAGCATTATTTAGGAAAAAAACACTCTAAAAGCCCCTGATATAGCCCAAGTGTGAATTTCAATCACTAATTATGAATTGTTATGCATAACTCATAAAAAAAGGTCACTAAGCGACCTTTTTTACCGTTAAAATTAACAAGTTGCTAACTAAAACTTAACTCATTTGAGACTGGGCTTCCAGCTTAAATTCATTCAGCGGCTTTACCTTGCTTAAACCACAACAGATTTGCCAGTGCAGGCAACACGATTATTGCCCCAAGCATATTCACGAGGAACATAAACGTCAGTAATATGCCCATATCCATTTGGAACTTTAACGCCGAGAAAAACCAGGTACTAACCCCAATGGCTAAAGTAGCACCGGTAAAGATCACTGCACTACCACGCTCTTGCAAGGCCACAAGATAGGCTTCGCTAACCGTTTTTCCTTGATTAAGCATTATAGCCATGGTTGCCAGGATATAAATGCCGTAATCAACGCCAATACCAACCCCTAGTGCAATAACCGGCAAGGTAGAAACAGTTAAGCCAATATTTAAATAGGTCATTAACGCTTGAGCCAGTGTCGATACGACAAAAAGTGGCACGATGACCGCCAATGTTGCACGCAGCGACCTAAAGCTTATTAAACACAAGATAAACACCGCGCCGTAGACATAAAACATCATCGGGGTTTGCGCTGACTCAACGGCTTCATTTGTCGCGGCCATAACACCTACCGGACCAGACGCTAGCTTAAACTGTAGTTGGTCCGTATTAAGCACCGAACTTGCTTGTTTAACCGCAGCAATGACACGTTCAATTGTTTCTGCTTTATGGTCAACCAAGAACAAATATACGGGCATCACATTACAGCTCGTATTAAGTAGCCCTGAGGTGGTTGGGATTTGCGATATTGACTGAACTAAGGTTGCCTGAGTCCGCGACAATACTCGCCATTTAGGGTTGCCTTCGTTAAAACCACCGGTGACAAGTTTAACCACACTGGCCAGACTTGCCGTTGATTGCACACCTTCAACATTAGCTAGGCGCCACTGGAACTGTTCAATGATGGCTAAACTGTCGTAGTCGGTACAACTATCAGCGGCCCCTTCAACAATTATCGACATGACATCAGTGGTGATAGAGAATTTTTCAGTGATTAAAGCCGTATCTTGGTTATAACGAGACCACGAATGCAGAGCTGCGGCTCCGGCATTCAGATCGCCAATTTTTAACTGTTGTGACTGAATATAACCAAAACCAAATAACACGCTGGTAAATACTAACGTCACAACAGCAACTTTACGCGTGGCAAACTGCGATAAGCTAACCCAAAATTTATCAATGCGTCCTGATTCACGCTTAGCCGGTGCCTTAAGCTTACAATACGAAATAATAATCGGCAGTAATACAAGGTTAGTTAAAATGATAATGCCAACACCAATACTGGCTGAAATGGCCAGCTCGCGAATAATACCAATATCAATCGAGAGCAGCGTTATAAAACCAATGGTATCTGATAATAACGCGACGCCGCCAGGTATTAGCAAGGCTCTAAATGTGGCGGCGGCAGCTTCTTTTGACGCCATACCGAGCAACAATTTTTTATTGACGCCATTAATCATTTGCACGCTGTGGCTAACCCCAACCGCAAACACTAAGAAAGGCACCAAAATTGACATTGGATCAAGCCCAAAACCTAAGACGGTTAGCAGGCCCATTTGCCAGATAACGGCCATTAACGAGCAAACAACTGGCAGCACCGTTAACGTGATAGAACGGCAAAATAGATACACCATGATTGCGGTGAAGGCTATTGCCACCAAAAAGAACTGAACAACACCTTTAGCACCGTCAGCAACATCTCCAGCCATTTTGGCAAAACCGATAATATGAATGTCGATATCTTGGTTGACAAATTTGTCTCGGATTTCAGATTCTAATTTGGCCGCAAACTTGAGGGTATCAAGCGCCTGCCCGGTATCAGGATTAATATCGAGTAACCGTGCACTCACCATGGCGGTCGAATAGTCATTGGCTACCAAACGTCCAACGATCCCGGCTTTTTCAACATTTGAACGGACATTGTTTAAACCCAACGGATCGGCAACAAAATCTGCCGGGATCACCGGACCACCGGCAAAACCATCTTCAACCACTTCGGTGAAACGCGTTGTGGGTGAAAATAGCGACTTTACCGTAGTACGGTCAACACCAGGAATGAAAAACAGCTGATCGTGCACCCCTTTTAACGATTCAAAAAATTGCGGGGTGAATATATCGCCCTGCTTCGCCCGTATTGCCACCATAATGCTGTTAGCACCGCCAAAGTCTTTGGCGTGCTTGGTATAAGTTTTCATATACTGGTGATTTAAAGGAATGTTTTTAGTAAAAGCTGCATCCATTTTTAACTGGGTTGCTTGAAACGCCAAGAAAGCGGTAACCACAATAAAAAATAACAGAATCAATGGCCGCTGACGAAAGATAAATAGTTCGATTTTTTTTACAAAATTATCCATGAAGTCCTACTGTGTTATCAGATGTTTAGTTAAGCCTTTACTGCTGGCTAACCAAAGCTGCTCGCCAACCTGAGTAATGCCAACAAGGTCTTTGCCTTTATATAAGGCCGCTTGCTCAAACGTGCGACCGTCGTCAGTTGACTTAAGTAGCACCCCATTGTTTTGGGCTATATAAATCGTGCCATCGGCTAACTGATGAAATTTATTAACACTGTAGTTATTGTCCAACGTTACTTGCTGCCACGAATGACCAGTATCCGTTGAACGAAATACATTGCCACGTAAACCGCCAATCAAGATAGTCTGTTGCTTGGTCTTTAACGCACTAAAAAATGAGCCGGCATAAATATCGTCCAAACGACGCCAGTTTTGTCCCATATCATCTGACAACGCAATTAACCCGAGCTCGCCAACCATCAGCAGTTGCTGGTCGTTTAACGCAATAACTTGATTGAAATGCGGTAAAATTGACGCAATTTCGAACTGGTATTCTTCTTCACTTTCAAGTTTAACTTCTTGTAAATAATCAATATCGTCTTGGGGTAATAAGCTCATCAAAAACTGCTGCTGCCATTGCTTACCACCGTCATTAGTCGAAAAATACAAACCGTAAGCCCCGACAGCTATTCCTTGGCGAGCATTGGCGAAATACACGTCTAATAAGGGCCGATCTAATGAAGGAATATATTGTTGCAACTGCCATGAATTACCGCCATCGGCAGTTGTTACAATGGTGGCGTCGTGACCGACGACCCACGCCGTGTTTTTATCGCCCCAGCTAATGTCGGTTAATAACACGTTAACTGGCACAGCCGCTTGCTGCCAATGCTGGGCGTTGCGGCTTAAAATGGTGCCGCGATCGCCAACGGCTAAGGTATGTTCCTCAGTGGTACTGATTGCCATTATCGGCGCTGTTGCGGCCAGCCTAACGGTTTGGGCAGCTACCGAGCCTGATTCAATGGCTGCTTGCGCCGTACTGGTTAAACACAAGGCCAAAGTGAGTGATGTAAACTTGTTACTCATATATACGATTCCTCTTCACTAGCTGCTACGGTAACCATCATAACAATAGCTGTTCAAGCATGGTTATGTGGTGCTAACTAGCTAAACGTCAACTTACACTAAGTTGACAACTACCAATTTATACCAAATGGTATTATACATCGGACCTAAGGTCCTGATTTTTCTGACGCTTATAAACATGCGTTTGAACATCCGCTATAAACCTAAAAAAGCCGGTCGAAACCGGCTTAATGTGGTTAGCGGCGTCCCGCTCGTCGTAATGCTTGCGGAGTAAAATCTTTGTCCTTTAATGGCGCATCGAAATTAAACATTTTATCATTGTTATCCAAGCCAATCGCGATATAACGACGAGACTGGAAATCGTGGAATACTTCAAGCGTTGACCACGATACTGGTACTTCGTAATAGTTTAACTCATGAGCCATTGCTACCCGATAAAGTTGATCGCGGTTGTCATATATATCAGCGATTGATACTTGCCAATTATCTTCGTCAATAAAGAAAACGCGTTTCTTATACGTGTGACGCATGCCCTCTTTTAGCGTGGCCTCAACTTGCCAAACACGGTGCTTTTCGTAACGTACGAAGTCTTGGTTTAAATGTCCAGGCTGAAGTAAGTCGTCATAATCTACGCCTTTGGCATGTAACTTATAAGAGTTATACGGAATGTATATTTCTTTTTTGCCAACCAGTTTCCAGTCATAACGCGATGGCGATCCGTTGTACATGTCAAAATCATCAGTGGTTCTTAAGCCGTCAGACGCAGTGCCCGGCGTATCAAATGCAACATTGGGTGCACGACGTACGCGACGCTGGCCAGTATTATATGTCCACGCTTTACGCGGCTCTGAGTTTTGGTTTAGTGTTTCATGAACTAGTAGTGAAGTACCGGCTAAACGTGCAGGTTGGGTCACCGTTTGTCTAAATAAGAAGATATTATTATCAGCAGTAAGCTTTTCTGCTGTCATTCCCGGCTGAGTATACTTAAAGCTGATAATGTTTTTCATCTTTATAACAGTGAAATCACCCGAAGCCGTCGGCGCAGCCTGTGATGCTCTGGTATCAACATTAACGCCACGATAACGGGTAATATGATTCCAAATAACCTCTAAACCGGTTTGTGGAATTGGAAATGGTACGCCCATAATGGCATTTTTAAGGCCATTACCGCCAAGGATCAATTCGGCTGATGTCGCATTCTTTTTAGTGGCGGCATACACATGCTCAGGCACCGATGCACTACGACGACTTGGGTAAATATTCATTTTAAAGCTATCAGGGTAAGACTCAAATAATTTGATCTGACCAGCGGTTAAATTATCTTTATATTGCAAATAATTATCTTTGGTTAAGGTCATTAGCACTTGGTCGCTCGCGAAAGGATCAACATGGTGCTCACCCTTAACATAACCAGCAACTGGTTTAGTGATACCTCCGGTCCAAGCAGGAATAGAGCCATCGGCATTCGCTGCAGCGACAGCACCCGATGGCGTTAAGGTAGTTCCCAGTTGTTGTGCCTGTTGCTCTGTTACTTTAGCGGTTGCCGCTTGCGTAATTAATGCCAACGATACTGCTGAAATGAGTGTGAGTTTTTTCATATTATTATTCACCCGTTAAATTGAATATTTAATGCTAAATGATGCAAAGTCTTTGTCTTCCATTGCGTTTATCGTACCTTTACCACCCCAGAATGCATTGTAGCCAACGGTTGCCGACCAACGGTTTTGATAATCAAAGGTAAGTGACGCGCCGATCGATTTCGACCCTTCTGCAAATAAGTAAATTGGATCAGGAGTGATGCCGTCAACATCATGCGAGAAAACCAGTTGAGTTGATGCGTTAATGCCTGCAAAAACATTATTATGTTCGGTTTTTACCACTAGGCGGTAGCCCCAAGCAAAATCGGTTGGGAAAGGGTTAGTTTCAGGACCATTATGGGTCGCTACAATTACCGACTCAAGACCTTCATAGCTAGCTGAGCGTGAAGTACCAGGCCCATTTAAGCGTAACTCTTCTTGATTTGGCATGCCATGGATCCAAACACCACCGATTTCAGCAAAAACGATGAGATTGTCGGCGCCAAGCGTTGGCCCAAATAAGTGAGTGAAGTTAACTTGTGCCTGTGTGGTATCTAATAAAACATAACCGTCTGCAACGCCACCAGGATCAACGGTGTCCATTTGCGAAATACCTTCATAGAAACAGCGTGGATCTGCTTGAACTGCAGCATCAGCACAAGTTAATGAAGTGCCATTTATCGCATTATAAGAAGCAGCTGCTGCGTTTGCTAATTGTTGTGGCATTGCCGCAAATAACAATTCAACATCATCAATTTGCAATGGCTCATCTACCCGGTGAGCAATTTCACCCGCGACTGAAGTATTACCAATAGTGGTATTAAAACTAAAGCCATAGAGTTTAATATCCTCAGGGTAAACGATTTTCGCTTTAGAGAAGGTTTCTAGACTATTGATCACATCAGCATCAATCTCAGCCGCAGTAAGAAGTATAGCGGCATCCCTTTGTATTGCACCAGTGGTAAAGTTAGCGGCTTGGCCTGAAATAATCGGGCGGCGGCTGTGGTAGTTCATGTGATAAAAACCAAATTCGGTATCGTCAACAAAATAAGAAAACTTTATGCCATATTGACCATCGTCTTCTGCTTCCTCATTTTCAACTTTGAGTGTGACTTTAGTCGGGTAAGCTAACATCATCTGACCAAATAATGCTGCTGAAGCTGCTCTTTCTGCTGCAGTGGCGGTAGGATCTTGTGCCCCGGCTAACACAGCGCCTAGCTGGTTACTTCCGACCAGACCAGCGTATTGTGCAACAATAAAATCACGATCAATATCTGGATTACCACTAAACCCTAATTGCACTGCATTAAATTGACCACCTTCACTGACAAAATCATTGCTGGCAAAATAAGTACCACCGACCGGGACCACAATTGGCTCCCATTGGTATTGGTAAAATACTTCCATTGACAAGTTATCGGTTAAACCGGCCGAGAAAGACACCATGCCTTGGGGAATAAAGGCTTCTTTAAGTTCTGCACCAGGCGTTCGTAAACGGCCAACATCTACTGCGTTAATTGAAGAGATACCATGAGAAATAAGTGCGCTTTCGCCCCAACTTATCACTTGTTGACCAACCCGGAATGACACAGGCACATCGCCCCAGTCATAATCAGCGGTAACATAGGCATCGAGTAACCGAATGTCAGAACAAGCAGTATCAGCCGCGTCATCATCGCGACAAACATCAATTGAACGTTCAGTATCAGTACCTATGTCTAACTCGCGGGTATAATTAAGCGCAGAATCAAGCGCAAAATCTTTATAATACATGCCGCGGACAAACAAACCATAGTTGCGATATGACAAATCGAGTTCGTGTAGCCCTTTTAGGGTTTGACTAAAAGCATCACCTTTGGCCCAGGCCAAATTGGCTAAATCACCATTTGTTGAATAACCGCCATCTTTAGCGAAGATCTCACTGCTTAAGTATTTGCTATTTCCAAAGGCGGTGTAGTTGGACCAGTCTAATCCATTATTAGGATTATTGGACTTACCTATTAGGTTATCGTAATCGCGACTTTCGGTGCGCCATGAGATGCCCGCAGAAAAAGTCGAGTCAAAACTTCCTTCAATTTCACCCCAATTGATACTGACAGCATGGGCTGCAGGTATCGCCAGCGCACTAAGCGCAACGCTGATACCAGCGGCTAAGACAGACTTGTTAAAAACATTCATTTTATTCATCTCTGCTTCCCGTAATTATTATTGTTATTGTTTTTTGTAGTTAGATTACATAACTCTATTGATATATATATAATTGTTACCGCAATCTCGCTGCTGTAGCAACTAATTGTTTCACCTTTGAACCAGTGAAAAACCATTAGAGTAATACACCTAATTAATTTTTAACATTTTTAACATTTAATAACAAGTATATGTGCGGCTTATTTGTATAATAGTCGACCGATTTCTCTCACATCAAGCGACAGGTAAACCTCTACCACGTTGTTTGATTTTAAAACAAAGCAAAACTAAGACAGTTTTAGCGTCAGATCCAAAATATTATTACCACCAAGTGGTCGAATTAGTGACGTGGAACAGTAGGCTGATCTTGTAGTTAACCTGATTTCTGGATAAAGGTTTTGTAACACTATGAAAAAAAAGAATACAAATATAGTCAACTCCCAGTGACGAAATTTTAGTAGATATCAAGGCATTTTTACGAATAAATAGCTGGCTATTGGGCAAATTCGCTTATCCGGCACTCAGGTTAGTAACCTTGATAAATAACGGATTAATCAGTTAATAACAGGCATAAAAAAGACCACAAACTTTGTACGTTTGTGGTCTTTGAGCTATCGAATATCACCGAACAAAAAGCGCGGTGGTTATGCCTCTTCGTTATGCAGGTCTATATTGGTTATTTCAGCATTGCCCTGGGGATCTTTCGCTGAATCATTACGTAGACCTGTTACTCGGTCTAAATAACTTTGGCTAATATCACCCGTGACGTAATTACCATTAAATACTGACGTTTCGAATTGGATAATTGATTTGTTATCCCTACCGACTGCATCAACCAAGTCAGAAATATCTTGGTAAATTAGCGCATCAGCACCGATTAACTTGGCGACTTCGTCAACGTCTCGACCGTGAGCGATCAGTTCATTGGCTGTCGGCATGTCAATACCGTAGACATTAGGGAATCTTATTTCAGGAGCTGCTGAGGCAAAATACACTTTTGCTGCACCTGATTCACGTGCCATGTCGATGATTTGTTCTGAGGTCGTGCCACGAACGATAGAATCATCAACTAATAAAACGTTTTTACCCGCAAATTCACTGGCAATTGCATTGAGTTTTTGTCTAACAGATTTACGGCGCATGACCTGGCCTGGCATTATAAACGTGCGACCAATGTAACGATTTTTAACAAAACCCTGACGGTATGGGATATTTAATTCGTCGGCAATTTCAAGCGCAATGTCACAAGATGTTTCAGGAATTGGGATCACCACATCGATGTCTAAGTCTTCCCACTGCTTAGCGATTTTCTTGCCTAGCATCCGTCCCATATTTAACCGCGCCTGATAAACAGAGATCCCATCAATAAATGAATCGGGACGAGCGAAATAAACGTATTCAAAGATACAAGGAGAAAAACTTGGATTTTCAGCACACTGCTTGCTATGCAGTTGACCTTTATTATCAACATAAATGGCTTCGCCAGGCCCAATATCACGGGTAAAGCTAAAACCAAGTGTATCAAGGGCAACACTTTCAGAGGCGACCATGTACTCAGTTTTATCACCCGCCTGACGTTGCCCAAGCACTAGAGGTCGAATACCATAAGGATCACGAAATGCGACCATGCCGTGGCCAATGATTAATGCAACAGCAGCATACGCGCCTTTAACCAAGCTATGAGTGCGTGCTACGGCTTTAAAAACATCAACCGCTTTAAGTTCCATCGCAGGAATAACCGATAACTCGTGAGCAAAGACATTAAGTAAAATCTCAGAATCAGAGTTGGTATTAATATGACGACGGGCCACATTAAACAAATAGTCTTGGAGTTCTTCGGCGTTGGTCAAGTTACCGTTATGTGCCAGTGAAATCCCAAATGGTGAATTGACGTAAAATGGTTGCGCTTCAGCTGAAGTAGAAGTGCCCGCAGTAGGATAACGGACATGACCAATGCCCGTAGTGCCCTGTAGGCGCTGCATGTGTTTCGCTTGAAAAACGTCTCTAACCAAGCCGTTGGCTTTACGTAACCGGAAATTTCCATTATCAACAGTACAAATACCCGCGGCATCTTGACCACGATGCTGTAACACAGTTAATGCATCATAAAGAGCTTGGTTGACCGCCGAATAAGCAACAACACCAACAACACCACACATAGTAATTCCTCGCTCGAATCTAGTTTCGAGTATAATTTAAGTGCCCTGTTTTAGGCACTTGGATTTGGTAAAAAACTCGAGTTTTGTTTCAGGTACTCGAAAAACCATTCAATGACAACGCTAAACTCAGATATTAGCTGAGACTGTCGCCACCATTGAGAATTTGAGAATGTCGTAAACGAATCAATAGCAAATAATAGTGCGGCAACAATCAGTACCCCTCTAATACCACCAAAAACTAAGCCTAATACCCTGTCAGTGCCTGATAGCCCGGTTTTTATGACCAGTTGACCGATAATATAATTAACGATCGCGCCCAATATTAAGCAACAGATAAATAAGGTCACCACAGCAACGCCATTACGGAGCATTTGGTCGTTGATTTGGGTAAAGTAGACCGCTAAATCACCATAAAATTGACTGGCAACAAAAAATGCAATCACCCAGACGACCAGCGACAGCGCTTCTTTAACAAAGCCTCGCGTTAAACTGATCAATGTCGATAACCCAATGATGATCAATATCGCATAATCAACCCAAACTAAAGCCATTAGTGTGACACCGTTAACGAATTTGCGCGAATTCTACCAAGATTTTTTGAAATTTCTAGCATAAATTTACCTATTTTGTGGAACGAGGGAGACTTTGATTATTTTTCAGTCGGATTATAGACTGTGATGTAGCCAGATTCATTAATTGCTGCTTTAAGCTTCGGTTGCAAGCTAGTCAATTTTGCTTTGCTGGTTGAAGGACCGACATAAACCTTGCTGATATCCCCTTTTCTTGGCTTAGCTGGCACGCTAAACGCTGTAAAGCCTTTGGTACGTAGTTTAACCAATAAGGATTTTGCATTGGCGGGGTCATTGAAACTGCCCACTGCAATAGCCCAAGCATTAATCGTGGGTTTAGTTGATGGTTGCTTGCGCCAAGTTGCCGCTTTTGGTTTAGGTACTGCTGATGTGGCAACCACAGGGCTCGTGCTCGAGGCCGCTGGTTTAGGTTTAGGTTTAGGTTTAGCGCTAGACGCAATTGGCTTACGCTGGGTCACTTTTTTATCATTGAGTTGAGCAACAGCCTGAACGGCTGTAGATGACTTTTGAGTTCCCGAAGTTTTGGGATCAATGGTTGGAGATTTCGGTGCTAAAACTTGCTGTGATGGCTCAGCTATTATCTGTGCAACGGTGGCTGCTACAGGCTTCACCGGTATGGAGACAAATTCGGTGCTCGTTTGTTGTTTTTTACCATCTAGAATATCGGGAAGAAAAATAATTGCCAAGGCAAAAATGACGACAGTGCCAACAACACGGTTTTTTATTTGATCGGTCAAGGTCAAAATCCTTTAACTCGCCGGCACATTCGTAGGAGGTAGGCCAGCACTAAATTTAATCCCATAGGATAATGTAATTAACCCAAAAAATCTAGTTTTGCCCGTTAGAGTTAGCCGCCTGGGACGGCTAATCTATGATATGAAAACGGTAATTTAATTAATGACTTAAAATTTCCGCGACCGTAAAAAACGAACCAAAAACCAAGATTAAGTCATCTGAATTAGCCTGCTGTTTTGCTTCGACCAGCGCATCACTAACACGAGAGTAACACCCAGCGACAGTATCCGCTACGACATGGTTAGCTAACTGTTCAGCCTTAGCACCACGTGCACAATCCAAATCAGCAAAATACCAGTGATCAATTTGGGGCGCAACGACGCTAAGGGTCGACTTACTATCCTTGTCTCCTAACATCGCACACACACAATGGACTTTAGTGAAATTTTGATGCTTGAGCCAATTAGCAAGGTAGCCACCCGCCTGTGGATTGTGCGCAACATCAAGCACAATTTCGGGACTTGAGGCGATTGATTGTAATCGCCCTGGCAAACCAGTATTAGCAATGACCTGTCGCATTGCTTGCTCGTTTAACGATAAATCAAGTGCCTCTAAAACCGCGATGGCCGTAGCAGCATTGGTCATTGGTAACTTAGTGTTAGGTAATGACGATTTAATCTTGCTGGTGCTATGCCAGGTCCAGCTATCATTTTCAACACTGAAGTTAAAGTCTTGCCCTTTATAAGCAATCTGACAATTGAGTTGCTGTGCATGATTTTTCAAGCTATTCGGGGGGGTTGGTTCACCACAGATAACGAGCTGATTCTCTCTGAAGATCCCAGCCTTTTCAAAACCAACTTGCTCAACGGTATCACCTAACCAAGCTTGATGGTCTAAAGCAATCGACGTTATCACGGCGACATCAGCATCGACAATATTGGTCGAGTCGAGCCGCCCGCCCAGCCCTACTTCTAAAATTAAGTAATCAACGTCATGATCGCTCATCAGTTTAAGTGCGGCTAATGTATTGAACTCAAAATAGGTGAGTTCGGTATCATCGCGTCCGTGATTAACGTACCGCAAAGCGTCAACGTGATAATTATCGGCTAATTCTAAGCCGTTAATTCTGACACGTTCGTTATAACGAATAATGTGCGGTGAACTAAAGACCCCGGTAGTCGCCCCCGTGGCCAAGATCATTCGCTCTAAAAAAGCACAAGTTGAGCCTTTACCATTGGTACCAGCAACTAACACGATTTTACCGCGCGGCGCTAACAGTCCCAATTGCTCGGCAACTTTTTTAACCCGAGTCAAACCAAGTTCAATTTCGCTCGGATGGATAGATTCTAAATAGCAAAGCCAGTCATTTAATGACTGGCTTTGAACTGAAAAATTTGACATATATTTTTCTTTTATTGATTGCGGTTAGTCGCTGTTATTCAACTTCTTCTGCAACTGCAACATGGTGAGTCATTTTAGCCAGTAAACGCGCAATGGTATTACGCATTTCTCTGCGGTCAACAATCATGTCGATAGCGCCTTTTTCTAACAAGAACTCACTGCGCTGGAAGCCTTCAGGTAACGTTTCACGAACCGTCTGCTCAATCACGCGCGGGCCAGCAAAACCAATCAGTGCTTTAGGCTCTGCGATATTAACGTCGCCTAACATCGCAAGGCTGGCCGATACACCACCCATGGTTGGATCCGTTAAAACAGATATATAAGGTAAACCACGCTCGCTCATCCGGTGTAATACCGCACTCGTTTTAGCCATTTGCATTAACGACATTAATGCTTCTTGCATCCGCGCCCCACCACTGGTAGAGAAACAGATAAGTGGCATGTTGTGCTCTAAACATTGCTCTGCGGCAGCGACAAAACGGGCACCAACAACCGAAGCCATTGAACCACCCATAAAGGCGAATTCGAAAGATACCGCAGCAACAGGCATGCCCTTAAGCGTGCCCGACATTGCAATCAGTGCATCTTTTTCGTTACTCGACTTTTGCGCAGCAGAAATACGATCTTTATATTTTTTAGTATCTTTAAATTTTAGTAAATCTTTAGGCTCAAGGTCAGCGGCCAATTCCGTCATCGAATCATAATCTAAAAATGACGTTAAACGTGCGCGCGCCGTAATCCGCATGTGATGATCACACTTTGGACACACTTCGAGACTGCGTTCGAGTTCGGCACGATATATAATCTGATCACAACTACCACATTTGCTCCATACTCCTTCAGGAATACTAGCACGGCGTTGACTTGCGATGCCTGTTGGCAGCATTTTTTCTATCTTTTCTATCCAGCTCATAAATCTTGTCCCATGAGTAACTTAAATATCATTAAAGTCAGCCTTGCATAATAGCTAGTAGTTTAGGTGATTAACGTAACAATTGCTCAATAAAATAGCAATGCACCTAAGACGACCTAATAATGATAAAATATTAATAATATTGATCAGCTGGCGACATTAAAACACAGTCTTAACGCCATTAAAAATAAAAACTGGTCTTACCCTTGGCAGAGCCCCGTACAGCGTTAAGATGTTGGTTTTATGTTACAAAAAAAGTGGCCCTGTTTGCGGGATCGGTAAATCAAACTCTGCGGGATAATCCACCGCAACCAGATACAAACCGCCAGGCTTAGAAGTAGCTGGAGCAACCGCCCGATCTTTGGCCAGTAAAATCTCGGTTATATAGTCAGGACGTTGGTCGCCCTTACCCACCTCTATTAATGAACCGACAATGTTTCGGACCATGTGGTGCAAGAAACCATTGGCTTTAGCATCAATAATAATAAAATCACCTTGGCGTTTGATGTCTAAGTGGTGAATTGTTCTTACGGGGGAATGCGCTTGGCAATGTTTAGCTCGGTAAGAAGTAAAGTCGTGCTCACCAATCAGTAAATCAGCCCCCTGCTGCATCAATTTCTCGTCCAACGGCTGATAATAATGACTTAAGCCTTTAGCCAAGATAGCCGGACGCAATCGTGAGTTACACAATATATAGCGATAACGTCTTGCTGTCGCACTAAAACGGGCATGAAATTCGTCGGGAACATTTTTGAACCAGCGCACTGAAACCGAATCAGGTAACAGCGCATTAATGCCCAGTGTCCAGGCTGAATCTCTTCGGTGCGCAGTAGTATCAAAATGAACTACTTGACCAGTGCCATGAACGCCACAATCGGTCCGCCCGGCACAATGGACTCTGATCGGTTCATTGGCTACCTTTGATAAGGCTTCTTCTAAAACCTGCTGCACTGAGATGACATCGCTTTGACGTTGCCAGCCGTAATAGCGCGAGCCATCGTATTCAATTCCTAAAGCTATCCGCATAATTTTACGTACCAAAATATAATCACAAGTTAAATGCTTAGTCGATATCTACCGCCGTAAACGGCACCAAGCTAACAAAGTCGCGTAGTGTAACATAGTGAATTTAGCTTGTGACCAGCCACGGAGCAATCAAACTGACATTGACTATATAGCCGTAATTAATCAAGTTGCAGTTGTTATACTAAGGTCGCCGCGATAAAGGGCCGGCTATCGTTCTTAGCTTTTACTTAAATGTCGACAAAATCACGGGTTACGTTAATTATCGACGACTTCTGCTTTAACATGTTCTGCAAACCCAGTGCCTGCCTCAAGATAGAAATTGTAGGTTGAATGAACGCCAAGACGTTCGAGCTCTTGTTGTTGGTCGGGATAGTTCGCAATTGCAGTAACCTGACCGGAAAACCCCGAGGCATTTAACTGTTCTAGCGCCAGCAGGTTTTGCACATGTTTGGGCATCGCCAGCATGATAACTTTGACACTGGAATGGTTAATTCGTTGCCAAAAATCTGGATCTGTCGCGTCAGCCACAATTACAAAACGTCCACGCTTTGCATGCCTTATCACGCTTTCAGGATTAATGTCGACACCGGTCACCAATTTTGGATAGGTTTGGGCAATTGTTTCATACGCACCAGTACCAATTCGTCCCATGCCAAAAATTAATATCTGGGCATCACCGAGGTTAACCGGCATTTCCTCGGGTAAGCGCTTAGCCGTTTCATAATTCAATAACCAATGTTCAGCTTTAACATACAAACTATTGGCATGCGTATTTAAAGGCGATGCAATCATGAAACTCAAGGATAAGGCAATAGCAAGTACCGCTAACCACTCAGGTGAAATCCATAAATTAGTTGCCGCTAATGCGCAAACGATTAAACCAAATTCACTGAAATTAGCTAATGAAAATGCACTTAATAAGGATGTTCTAGCGCGTAATTTAAATATGTTAGTCAACACATAATACAACAGGACTTTTATCGGTAATATCGCCATCAACAACAACGCGATTAATAACGCTTCAACGGTTAAATTGGCATTGAGGCCAATGCTAAGGAAAAAGCCAACTAGCATAAGGTCTTTAAAGGTTAACAATGACTTAGCTAATTCTTTGGCTTTATTATGCGGCGCAAATATCATCCCGATAATTAGGGCACCAAGGTCACCTTTCAAACCAGCAAACTCAAACGCCTGGTAGCCAATTAACAAGGCAAAGAAAAAACCAAACAACGGTAATAATTCACCATGCTTGGAGCGGTTAAATATCCAATAAAACAATGGACGGATCAGGGGCAATACTATCAGTAACACCAAGGCCCAGATGTTGGGAACTTTACCGGTGCTGATGGCTAAAAATATCACGGCAAATACATCTTGCATCACTAATATTCCAATCGACACTTTACCATGTAGACTGTTCATCTCTCCACGTTGTTCTAATACTTTGACCGCGAATACGGTACTGGAAAAGCTAAATGCAAAACCTAGTAACATGCAGTTTTCAAGCGATAAATCGACAAATAACGGTAAGCCTAGTAAACCCATTAATTGCATAAAGGCACCAAATAATGCCGTACTGATAATGAGATGAAGGCTAGCAGGCGCCCAAACATGAGTTTTAGTTAAGTTACTCACTCTTAGTTTCAAACCGATACTAAATAACAGTAATGTTACCCCTAACCCAGCGATACTTTCCAGCAGTGCTGTGCTTTGATATCCAGTAAGGTTGAGAATAAAACCAGCAGCAAGAAAACCTATTAGCGGGGGTAATTTAAATAAATGTAGGATAAAACCACAAACAAAAGCGGTTGAGAAAAAGATAAGTTCCATAAAATAATATCAATAATTAATTTGTAAATATGTTAACTAAATCATTAGCTTTTATACAGTAAAAAAGAAGGGATCTTAGAAATAGCAGGTTATTTGTCCGGGTTTATTGATTTGGATTGCGAGTAAGAGCTCGGCCGAGGCAGCCGAGCTCTTTATTACCAACACGCATTGGAATAAGTCAAATATAACTTAATGTTAATCGAGTGACTTAACAACAACAGCCGTGCCCATACCACCACCAATACAAAGTGATGCCAGACCAAGCTTATTACCGCGTTTTTTCATTTCATGCAGCAAGGTAACTAAAATTCGATTACCGGAAGCACCCAGCGGATGTCCTAGTGCAATGGCGCCACCGTTGACATTAGTACGTTCAATTAAAGCTTCAAGTGTCTCGTCATGATCAGTACAAAGTTGCTTCATCACACCAAGTGCCTGAGCGGCAAAAGCTTCATTTAATTCTAACAACTCAATATCTTGTAATGATAAATTGGCTTTACTAAGAGCTTTCGCTACCGCAGGTACTGGGCCTAGTCCCATCACAGACGGGTCGATGCCTGCTTGCGCATAACTTAAGATTTCAGCAATAGGTTTTAAATCATATTTAGCAACGGCTGCTTCACTTGCTAAAAGAATCGCTGAACCACCGTCATTTAAACCTGATGCATTTGCTGCCGTCACCGTGCCATCTTTTTTAAATGCCGCACGCATTTTAGCTAAACCTTCAGAAGTCGCATCAGCTTTTGGATACTCATCGGTCTCAAAGGTATTTGTTTTACGGCGGACGGTGACTTCAACTGGCACGATTTCATCGGAAAATCTGCCAGACTCAACCGCACTCACAGCGCGTAATTGGCTTTGCAACGCAAAATTATCTTGCTCTTCGCGGCTGACTCCAATTTTTTCTGCAACATTCTCTGCCGTAATACCCATGTGGTAATCATTGAAAACATCGGTTAGACCATCGGTAATTAGCGAATCGCTAAGTTCCAAATTACCCATTTTACTGCCAAATCGAATATCAGAAGTCACTACATAAGGGTAACGAGACATATTCTCGCCACCACAAGCTACTACAAGCTCAGCATCGCCAGCTTTGATATGCGCGGCACCGTCCATCACAACTTTCATGCCACTACCACAAATCATATTGACGGTATAAGCGGGTACTTCAACTGGAATACCAGCGGCAATCGCCGCTTGACGTCCTGGGCCCATCCCTTGGCCAGCCGCGATTACATTACCCATGATAACTTCGTCAATAGCTGATGGATCAACGTTAGCCTGACTTAACACACCTTTAATTGCCTCTGCAGCTAGCTGAGGAGCAGCAACAGACTTCAAGGCACCACCGAATGTTCCAATAGCGGTACGTTTTGCTGCTACTATATATACTTTACTCATTACTAAACCCTTCTATTTATTTTAATAGATATTTAATTACTTAAAAAATCCAAGATAAAAATCGTTGACCTAAGCATTAAGGCTAATGCATGTATTGGCCACCGTTGATGTTTAGTGTTTCACCGGTGATAAAACCGGCTTCATCGCTGGCCAAATAACCAACTGAATTAGCAATTTCTTCAGGTGTAGCCAAACGGCGTAGCGGAATTTGGGCTTTGATAGATTCTAATATTTCATCTTTAAGTGCCGTAACCATTGGCGTCGCGGTATAACCCGGAGCAATAGTATTAGCGGTAACACCATAGCGTGCAGACTCAAGCGCTAACGACTTGGTAAACCCGATCATACCAGCTTTAGCAGCGGCGTAATTTGCCTGGCCAAATTGCCCTTTTAAACCATTAATTGACGTGATATTAATAATCCGACCGCTGCCTTGTTCACACATCGGTTGGAACAAAGGCTGTGTTACATTAAACATGCTGTTTAAGTTGGTATTAATAACATCATTCCATTGCTCAATATTCATCCGCTTAAATGGAACATCGCGAGTGATGCCAGCATTGTTAACTAAAACATCAACCCGGCCATAAGTTTCAAGTACAGATTTTAAGACCGTTTGACATGCTTGCGTATCACAAACATCGAGCGCTAATGGTTTTAACGTATCGGTGTCGCATGCTTGATCTTCAAGCCATTTATTAGCTATATCTTCTTTACCCGGACGGTGCGTTGCTAGCACTGTGTAGCCATCTTGTACTAACCGACGACAGATCGCTGTTCCTATTCCACCCATAGCACCGGTGACTAATGCAATTTTCTTCTCAATCATAGTATCGGCCTCCCAGCCAGTTGGTAGTAAATCCTTAACAACGACGTTTATGGTCGTTTGTTACTCATTTGAAAAATATTTATTCAGGGTTTTCTAAATAAAGTTGCTTTGTTCATCTGCCAAGCATTAACTCCATGTTAAGAGCCTAACAAATGTTGGTTACAGATTATCTCCCGCTCATTACACGGGCTCTGGCTATGTGATTTATAAAATGGTTATCAAATTATGCATACTATTTGTTACATTTAAATGACTACAAATTTGGTATTGGACGCCATGACATCGGAAAGTTCATTTGCCATGGCTAGCGATCTTTAACCTGATTAACGCCGTCAGATCTATAAATATAATTATAACGATGCAACGGTTGGTTAATATGCTGCTAATGTCTAATACAATTTTATATTGAACATTAATCAACCTTTTAGGTTATTTAATAACTACTATAGTATTAAACGTGACCAAAATAACAGCCTAATAGCTGAAATAATTAAATTTTTTTATTTATTTTATGGTTTACTTTCAATCAAAATAATAAATTAGGAGTATATTTTTAATTATAAATGGCTGGGTTTAATGTGTTTGAGGGGGATGTAATAGCCTATATATCCCGTAGTATTTTAATTACTACGAGATATTATACGGCGAGAGTTCACTATTGTTTTTCAAGTTTCATCATTAATTTTCGCGCTTCTTTTTGCTGCTGTTTGTCACCTATTATCTCTATTTGTTCAAGTATTTCTCGTGCACTGTCATGGTCATCAATTTCTAAATATGCTCGTGCCAGGTCTAGTTTTTTTGACGAATCATTGGGATCAACATCGACATCAACATGCTCACCCACAGGAATTACCTCAGGAAATTCATCAAGACCAATATCTAAATCTACGTTGTGGTATGGCTCAGTCTTATTCTCTGAGCTCGCAGAAGCATCAAGTAACTTATCGATATCGATATAACTATTTTCTTGCTCAAATTTGTCAAGTTGCGAACTAAGTTGCTGTTCTTTTATTTCGCTTGCGACTGCAATTGGTTTGTCTGTCGATAAGGTTGAGGCAAGAATTTCATCTAACTGATTCAACTCAGCAACACTACTACTTGCTATCTGACCGGTGTTCGTAGCTGAAGAACCGATCATTTGGTCAAGCGCGTTAACTAAATGCTGTGCTGCACCAGTTTCCATTAAAGAGTCTTGCTCATCTCTCGTCAATAAGTAGGGTTGATCTATAATGTCAGCATTATAAATGGCACTTGCCGTTGCAGGATCAAGAGGAGCTGGTGCTAAATTAGCCTCATCAGTAAAGCTAGCGGTATCATTGAGCGACTGTTCAATGTCGGTAATGTTATCATCTGCTAATTCATTAGCCTGAGCTAATAAGTCATCGATATCTTCGATGTCGTCTGCTTGTGTTATTTCAGCTTGCTCGTCACGTAGATCGGCTAACTCATCAGCTTGAGCTAATAAGTCATCTATATCGTCGATGTCTACCGCAGCTGCGTCATCTATTTGTTCTTCACTTGTATCAGTCAATTCATCCGTTTCTGCCAATAACGCGTCTATATCATCAATGTCTACTGCAGCAGCAGCGGCATCAACTTGCTCTTCGCCAGTATCAGTCAACTCATCTGTTTCAGCCA